>NZ_JASLAW010000182.1 GCF_030147005.1 Pseudomonas sp. | reverse complement strand
CTTAATAATGGTCGGATATTTGTCTGATATTTATATAAGGTTTTCTTTTTGTAATGAGGCCTGATTGCCATGATGCTTCTACGTACCCTTGTTCTTGAGCGCAGCGGCGAGGATGCTCCCGTCAACGGCGCACTGCTGTGTGGATTCGCTGTCGAGCAGACGGCCTCCAACTTCCTGGTGTATAGCCTTGATGAAGAAGCCGAACCCGGTCATTCCAGGGTGTATATCGCGGCCTTACGCAAGAAGCTCGAGCGCTATTTTTTGGGCGGGGTTGAGTCCAAAGAAGACTTGCAAATAGCGATGCAGGTCTTTAAGCAAATCCTGATGATGGCGGCGGCCTCGGGAAATAAGGAGAGTGCGGTTGCCGAGCCTCAGGTTCCGTTTCACTTCATAGATCTGAAAGGCTGCAGGTTGCCGCCTGCCAGGCCCGAGGACCATCACTCAGTGATCGTCAAGAAAGCGCTGGTGATGAAGGTAATTACGTTGGGCATGTCCGCCCCCGCTGCGCCTGCGATCGAAAGCAGCGTAGTCATCGTGCCGTCCATCCGCTTTTCATCACAAATGGTTGCTCCGCCTCGAGGCAAGAGCCAGCCCAGGCCCGCCCCGTCGCCCGTGGATGAAGACATTGTTGAAGAGCAGCCGCATTCACTGGTTGCGGTACCAGAGGTTTCGCAGGTTTCGGAGGTTCCGCAGGTGGCAGCCGAACCCCGAACGCCGTCTGCTCAGCCAGAACACGTCGAAACCCCGTCGACCTCCCTCTCTGCGAGGGAGAATACCTCCATGCTCGAAATAGACAGCACGCTGAGCAATCTCGCTAGGGTTGCCCAGGAACTGACGCAAAAAAACCAGGCCGTCATCGAGCGCGAGGAGATGCTTGAACAGTGGCACAGTCGACTGCAACACCAGCAGACTCAGCAGGATGAAAAAAGCCGAGCGTTGGAACAGCGCCATTCGCGACTGCAGGCGCAAGAACTGGAGTTGAGTCAAAAGACCGAAAAGGTGGTGTTGATGATGTCGCAGCTATCGCTGATGCGACAGCGCCTGCAAGGCACGCTCGTTGAGCTGGACCAGGTCCTCGACGTGCAGGGCTGAGTCGATGAGTCTGTCGGGCTGGATACTTTGCGCCGTTGATTTATCATCGATCCCCGCCAGCCGACGCCAGGGTATGATGCCGTGGTCTGTCGACGCTATTGGACATTGCCTGGGGATGTGCGCGTTTGAGTACCAAGCTGATTACCAAAGAAGGCCACGAAGCGCTGAAAAAGGAGCTGGACTACCTTTGGCGTGAGAAACGCCCGGACACCACGCGCAAAGTTACGTGGGCAGCTTCCCTGGGAGATCGCAGCGAAAACGCGGATTACCAGTACAACAAGAAGCTGTTGCGTGAGATCGATCGACGGGTGCGCTACCTGCGCAAACGCCTCGAGGATATGCGCGTGGTGGAATACATGCCCGAGCAGGAGGGCAAAGTGTTTTTTGGCGCTTGGGTCGATGTTGAAAACGAGCAGGGCGAGACCAAGCGTTTTCGCATTGTGGGTTATGACGAGATCTACGACCGGATGGATTACATCTCTATCGACTCTCCCATGGCACGCGCGCTGCTGCGCAAAGAGGTGGACGATGAAGCCATCGTACAGACCCCCGGCGGTGAGGTGTGCTGGTGGATTACCCGGATTGAATACGTGAAGTAGCAACCGATGGCCCTTGCTCTGAGTAGAGCAAGGGCCATCGGTGTTTCAGCCCTCGCGCAGTACCGTCAGCGGACTGGCGTTGAGCGCACGGCGTGTACCGAACACGCCGGCACCACCGATCAGCACCGCACCGATTACCGGCAGCAACAGCAGCCAGGGGTGAGGGTGCCAGGTCAGATCAAAGGCATAGCGGTACAGCACCCATGTCACCAGTTCCGTACCCAGTGCCGCCAGCAAACCACTCACCGCCCCCAGCAGGCCGAACTCGATGCGTCGCGCCTTGACCAGCAGCCTGCGCTCGGCACCCAGCGCACGCAGCAGAGCGCCTTGGCGGATCCTTTCATCCAGGGTGGCCTGCAAGCCGGAAAACAGCACGGCCATGCCTGCGGCGAGCACGAACAACAGCACGTATTCCACCGCCAGGGTCACCTGGGCGAGGATGCTGCGCAATTGTTCCAGCAGCGCTTCGATCTGCAGGATGCTGACGGCCGGGAAGGCGCGGGCCAGATCGACGATCTGCTGGTCATGCCCTGGCGCCAGGTAGAAGCTGGTCAGGTAGGTGGTCGGCAAGTCCTTCAAAGTGCCCGGTTGGAAGATCATGAAAAAATTGGGCTGGAAGTTGTCCCAATTGATGGTCCGCAGGCTGGTGACCCGTGCCTCGCGATTCTCGCCGCCGACGGTGAATACCAGATGGTCGTTGAGCTTGAGCTTCAGGCTTTCGGCCACCTTGGCTTCCACCGATACGCCAGGAATGTCATCGCTCGGTTGCGCCGTCCACCAGGTGCCTGCCGTCAGTACATTACCTTGGGGTAAATCGGCGGCCCAGGTCAGGCTCAAGTCCCGTTGCACGGCACGATCACCGCTGGAATCCTTGCTGACAATCTCTTGTACGGGTTCGCCGTTGATGCTGATCAGCCGCCCGGGCACGACCGGATAGAGCGGTGCCGATTGCGCTTGAACCTCCAGAAGGCGGGCGCCAAAGGCGTCTTTGTCGGCCGGCAGGATATTGAGCGCGAAGTAGTTGGGCGCATCCTTGGGCAATTGGTTCTGCCACGTGTCGAGCAGCTCACCGCGTAGCAGGGCGATCAAGCCCATCGACAGCAGGATCAAGCCAAACGCCAGGGACTGGCCGGCTGCCGCCAATGGATGGCGCAGCAATTGGCCCAGGCCCAGCCGCCAGGGCAAGGAGGCGCGCGCGAGTAACCGACGCAGGCTTTGCAATAACAGCAGCAGCAACCCGCCGAGGACAAGTGCCGCCACCACGCCACCGCCCAATAGCGCGAAGGTCAGCACCAGGTCGAGACTCAGGCGCCACATGATCAGGCCCAGGGCAAAGAGCGCCGCGCCGTAAACCATCCAGGTGCTTGAGGGGATGGGCAGCAGGTCGCGCCGCAGTACCCGCAACGGCGGCACCCGGCCCAACGCGGCCAGAGGCGGAAGGGCGAAGCCTGCAAGGGCGACGAGCCCGGTGCCGATACCTGCAACGGCGGGTAGCAGCCCGCCGGATGGCACGTCCGCGGGCAACAGATCGTGCAGGAAGTAGAACAGACCAAATTGCGCGAGCCAACCGAGGAGAGCACCGGTCAGGCTCGCCAACAGGCCCAGTACGCTCAATTGCAGACTGAACAGCAACATGGCTTCGCGCCGTGAAAGCCCCAGGCAGCGCAGCAAGGCGCTGGCATCGAAGCGGCGACTGGCAAAACGGTTGGCTGACAGCGCCACGGCCACACCGGCCAGCAACACCGCCACCAGGCTGGCCATATTCAGATAACGCTCGGCCTTGCCCAGGGCGCCGCCGATCTGCTGGTTGCCGTCGCGGGAGTCCTGCAGCCGCTGGTTGGCCGCGAGGCCCGGCTTGATCAGGTCGCGATAGGTTTGCAGCGCCGTGCTGCCTGGCGGGGCGCGCCACAGTTCGCGGTAGCTCACACGGCTGCCAGGCTGCACGACGCCGGTGGCGTCCAGGTCCGTCAGGTTGATCATCACCCTGGGCGTGAGGCTGTAGAAGTTGCCGGCCCGGTCGGGCTCATACGTCAGTATGCGTGCCAGGCGCAGGGTCTTCATGCCGACGTCGATGCTGTCTCCGACCTTCAGGTCCAGCGCGGTCAGCAGCCGAGCTTCCACCCAGGCTTCGCCGGGTTTGGGGCCACCGCCCGGGGTTTCGGCCCCAAAGGGTTCGCCTGTACTTTTGAGTTCGCCACGCAGCGGGTACCGCTCGTTGACCGCCTTGATGCTGGAGAGCTGGATGCCGTTGTCTGCGGCGATAACGCTGGAAAACTCCACGATGCGCGCATGATCCAGGCCCAGCTCGGTCCCGGATCTGATTTGCTCGGGGCGGGCCGGCGAACTGCCTTCGAGTACCAGGTCGGCACCCAGAAACTCCGTGGCGCGCAACAGCATGGCGCTGTTGAGGCGTGCACCGAAATAACCGATAGCGGTGCTGGCGGCCACGGCCACCAGCAGGGCGAAGAACAGCACGCGCAGTTCGCCGGCGCGGGCATCGCGCAACAATTGGCGCATGGCAAGACTGAACAGGCGTAACAGCGGCAGGCGTGCCATCAAGGCTCCAGGGGCGCGACCATCAGGCCGGCTTCAAGGCGGATCAGGCGTCGGCAACGATGGGCCAGGCGCTCGTCGTGGGTGACGAGGACCAGAGTCGTGCCGCTCTCTTTATTGAGTTCGAACAGCAGGTCGCTGATGCGCTCGCCCGTATGGCTGTCGAGGTTGCCGGTGGGCTCGTCGGCAAACAGCACGTCCGGCTCGGCGGCAAACGCACGGGCAATCGCCACACGTTGCTGCTCGCCCCCGGAAAGCTGGCGGGGCGAATGGGTCAGGCGCTTGCCAAGGCCGACGCGCTCGAGCAAGTGCGTGGCGCGCTCGCGAGCATCCTTGCGGCCATCGAGCTCCAGCGGCAGCATGACGTTTTCCAGCGCATTGAGGCTGTCGAGCAACTGAAAGGATTGGAATACGAAGCCCACGTGTTCGGCACGGATACGCGCGCGCTGGTCTTCGTCGAGGCTGCTCAAGGCTTGGCCGGCCAGGGTGACCTCACCGCTGCTGGGCAGGTCAAGGCCGGCGAGCAGGCCGAGGAGGGTGGATTTGCCGGAACCGGAGCTGCCGACGATAGCCAGGCTATCGCCCTTGTTCAGTTCCAGGCTCAGTTCGTGCAGGATAGTCAGTTCACCTTCCGCGCTGGGAACCACTTTGCTGAGGTTTCGCGCGGTGAGAATGCTTGCGCCCATGGAGAATCCAATGCGAATGTGGTTTTTGAGTGCTGGCCTGGCCTTGATGTGCATGGCCCAGAACGCAGCGGCGGGTACAGTCCTGATCGTTGGCGATAGTATCAGTGCCGGTTTCGGCCTGGATACCCGCAAAGGGTGGGTTGCCCTGCTGGAGCAACGGCTCAAGCAGGAGGGTTTTGACGATAAAGTGGTCAATGCTTCGATCAGTGGCGACACCAGCGCGGGAGGCCTCGCGCGGTTGCCTGCGGCGCTCGCAGAGCATAAACCCGACGTGGTAGTTATCGAGCTTGGGGGGAATGACGGCTTGCGCGGGCAACCGCCGGCGCAATTGAAACAAAATCTTGCGTCGATGATTGACCAGTCCCAGGCTGGCGGTGCCAAGGTGCTGCTGTTGGGCATGCAGTTGCCACCTAATTATGGGCCGCGATACACCACTGCATTCGCACAAGTCTATGGCGCGTTGGCCAAGGAAAAAGACATTCCGTTGGTACCGTTTTTCCTCGAAGGCGTGGGCGGTCATCCGGAGCTGATGCAGGCTGATCAACTGCACCCGGCAGTCGCTGCCCAAGGCAAGCTGCTGGAAAATGTCTGGCCGACGCTAAAACCGCTGTTATGACGCTTTTCTACCGGCAGGCTTTCGGCTAAGGTGGCGCCCCCCCGATTTGGAGCCACTGATGTCGCGTCCTGCCTGGTCCCTGTTTAACTACCAACTGATCGAGCCGGACGAGCAGTTGGATTTGTTCGCCTGTCAGGAAGTCCGGGTGCATCTGGTGGCGCGTCAACTGGAGCTGGGCGGCTCGATAGACCGCACGCTCTGCGGCACGTTATTGCCTGCGCAGCCGCTCTGGTCGTCGGTGGATCGTTCGATCTTCCAGGACCAGCGTCTGTGCCCGTTGTGCAGGGCGATTCTCGAGTCGCAGAAGCGCGGCACACCGCCGATCTGGCCGGAGCTGCGCTTCGAACTCTAGCGCGGCCGGCTTGATGCCAGGCGCTCGCTTCACGTATACAATCAGTTTTTTCCTACCGTCGTTCTGCGAAGGATTTTCCGGATGTTGTCGCGCCTTTCCGTCGTTACCTGCTGCCTGTCTCTCGCTGCGCTCTGTGCGGCCGGTTCGGCGTCAGCCTTGCAGTTGCCCTTGCCACCGCCGGGTGAGGACATTGTCGGTCAGGTCCAGGTGATCAAGGCCAAATACGAAGACACGTTTGCGGACCTGGGCACCACGTACGACCTGGGTTATTCGGAAATGGTCGCCGCCAACCCTGGAGTCGATGCCTGGCTGCCTGGGGCGGGTACGGATATCGTGCTGCCGACACGGTTCATTCTGCCGCCGGGCCCGCGCGAAGGCATTGTGATCAACCTTGCGGAATATCGGCTCTACTACTATCCCAAAGGGCAGAACGTGGTTTACACCTTCCCTTTGGGGATTGGTCGTGAAGGCTGGGGGTCGCCTATTGCCCATACCAGCATCATCGCGAAGACGCCGAACCCCACCTGGACACCGCCGGCTTCGATCAAGGCCGAACATGCCGCCAACGGTGACCCGTTGCCCAATGTGGTGCCTGCCGGCCCCGACAACCCGTTGGGCCCGTTCAAGTTCACCCTGGGCACGCCGGGTTACCTGATCCACGGCTCCAACATGAAGTTTGGTATCGGCACGCGTACCAGCCACGGTTGCTTCCGTATGTTCAATAACAACGTGCTGGAAATGGCGGGCATGGTGCCGGTGGGCACGTCCGTGCGTATCATCAACGACGCTTATAAGTTCGGCAGCGCCGGCGGCAAGGTCTACCTCGAAGCCCATACACCGTTGAACGACGATGGCACGCCGTCGGTGGTGGATAAGCACACGGCGGTGATCAATGCCTTGCTCAAGCGTGAAGACTTGGCCAATAGCCTGCGGGTGAACTGGGATCAGGTGCGGGATGTGGTGGCGGCGGAGGATGGTTTGCCGACTGAAATCGGTGTGCCTGGCGTAGCTCCGGTAGCGTCCAGCGCGCCGGTTGATTTTCAATAGGTCCCTGAAGCCGGCCCCACCCGCGCAGTGGATTCCAGGCAAAAAAAAGCCGACCCATAAATGGATCGGCTTGATAACAACCCCGAAGGATTATTACTTGCGGCTTGCTTTTTCAAGCATGCGCAGAGCGCGCTCGTTAGCTTCGTCAGCAGTCTGTTGTGCTTTTTGAGCAGCAGCCAGAGCTTCATCAGCTTTACGGTAGGCTTCGTCTGCACGAGCCTGGGAGCGAGCTGCTGCATCTTCTGTTGCAGTCAGGCGAGCTTCGGTTTCTTTGGAGACGCTGCTGCAACCGGTAGCCAGAACTGCGGCCAGAGCCAGAGCAGAGAATTTCAGAACGTTGTTCATCGTGTTCCCCTTCAAGGACTTTCTATTAGATGGCTACTGTCTCAGAGTGAGCTAATAGCCGGCGTACATACTACCCATTACTTGTAGTAAGTAAACTGACGTTGCGCAAGAAGCAAAAAAAATTCTTGTACCGAATCTATTTTGGCTAATCTTTTGAGGGTTTGTATAAAAACCAGCCAAATTTTTTCATCTCGCGAAGGTTGGATCCAGGCTGTAAGGGCCGGCCCGCATGGGCCAGCCTTTATAAAAAGATGAAATTTTATATATCCCAGCTGGCACTTTCTTTGAGGCTGCTTGTCCCGCACCCGGCATCTTTCGCTCATCTAGAGGTGACTTTAACAGCGCCAGTTCGTCTCAAGCTTCAACTGCCGGCAATGTTCAGGCGTTCGGTCACCGGGTGATCGAGGCCCTTTCTAATAAACCGCCCATGGCAGGGGATGACGAGTGTGCCTTGAGCAATTGCTGGATTGGTGCCTACTATTCCCTACGTGCAGGTGTGAGCGCTCAGGGTTTTCTCGTTGTCGAAACCGGCACGGGGTGGCGTAGATGTTCCTTCGCCGGAAAAACATCGGTAAGGTAGGGTCAATATTCAAGACCCGCGAGGAGTAGTGATGAGTGAGGCGTTGTCCATCCACCATGACCAGGCTGGTCATCAGTTCGAGACCACTGTGGACGGTCATCGTGCCTATCTGACCTATATGGACCTCGGGAAGCAGACCCTAGATATCTATCGCACATTTGTGCCAAACGCGTTGCGCGGGCGTGGCATTGCGGCCGCGTTGACCGAAGAGGCGTTGAAGTTCGCTGAAGAGTCAGGCTACACGGTCATTCCGTCCTGCTCTTATGTGGAACGCTACATGGAGCGTCACCAGCGCCATGCCGCGAAGCTCTGAACGTACAGCCATAAAAAAACGCCGGGTTTAGCCCGGCGTTTTTGTGTGTGCCTGATTCAAAGGCGCGAGCGGCTTCAGGTGCGTTTGCGTTTGGGCAATACGTCCTTGAGCTTGGCGTGCATGCTGCGCAGGGTGTTCTCGGTAGCGGCCCAGTCGATGCACGCGTCGGTGATCGACACGCCGTACTGCAAGTCGGCCAGGTCTTTTGGAATGGCCTGGCAGCCCCAGTTCAGATGGCTTTCGACCATCAGGCCGATGATCGACTGATTGCCTTCGAGGATCTGGTTGGCGACGTTTTCCATCACCAGCGGCTGCAGGGCCGGGTCCTTGTTGGAATTGGCGTGGCTGCAATCAACCATGATATTAGGCTTGATTCTGGCCTTGTTCAGCGCCTGTTCGCACAGTGCGACACTGACCGAATCGTAG
>NZ_JASLAW010000177.1 GCF_030147005.1 Pseudomonas sp. | reverse complement strand
GTGGCGAGGGAGCTTGCTCCCGCTGGGGTGCGAAGCGCCCCCACAAAAAAGCCGGCTCCAGCTGCGCTGTCGAACGGGAGCAAGCTCCCTCGCCACGGCAGGCCCCCTATTTTTGAACCGCGTTCAGCGTCAAAGCCCGCGGTATTTTTCATTCAGTGCATACAGAATCGCGCAGGTCTCGGCATCCAGCAGGCCGCCATAATCCCGCGCCCGAAAGTGCATCTGAAACGCCCGGGTCCGCTGTTCGAAGGCCTGGCGATTCCACGCCGGTTTGTACCCATAGCGCTGAAACGCCCGCTCTATCTCCACCTCCGGCGGCAACCCCATGCAAAATCGACGTTGGTACATCGCTCGGGTCGCCTCGTCAAACCAGGCCCCTACCCCGGCCTCATGCAGGCACCGCCAGGGCAGTCGAGGCCCCGGGTCACTTTTGCGCCAGTACGCCACATCCGAATGACCAAGAATATCGACCGGCCCGATGTGCGGGTAGCGCTCGAGAATGTCGCACACCAACGTAATCAGAACCCGCACCTGTTCCTCGCCATACGCCGGGAAGGTGAACACACCTTTGTCATCGCGTGCCAGGTTGACGATTTCGATGCCGATCGAGCGGCTGTTGAGGTTATCCCGCCCGCCCCAATGGCTCGCCCCGGCATGCCAGGCGCGCTTGTCTTCGCGCACAAGGCGAAACACGCGCAGTTCGTCATAGCCGGCGGCGCGGTAGGCGGGTTCATTGGGATCGGGCAGCAGATAGTGAGCGCTGACCCCGTTCTGCGTCAGGGTGCGCAAGGACGATTTAAACGGCGCCGCGGTGTAATGCAGAATCACCTGTCCCACGGGCTCGCCGTTACGTTCGTTGAAGTCCTTGGCAGGGAAACTGGTATCGATGACCAACATGAGATCCGTCCTTTTCAATACGGGCCGAATCATTCGGCCCTTTCAAGCGCAAAAAAATTACCGCCATCCTGAAGGCTTGAATGTCAGGCGGGCGGTAATTATTTGGCACTTGCAGAAAAGCAATCAGCGTCGCAACGGCATGCCCAATTCAACCCGCAGGCCATCGGCCTGGCTGTCGAACTTCAACGAACAAGAGCAGCGCTGGACGATCGCTTGCACGATCGCCAGGCCCAGGCCACAGCCTTCACTGCTGCCATTGCGCCAGAAGCGTTGGGTGAGGTATTGCAGGTCTTCGCTGGAAATCTGCGGGCCATGGTCACGCACGTGAAATACCACGTTGTCAGCCGTGGAAAACACCCTCAGCTCCACTCGGGTGTCGGCCGGGGTGTGGCGCAAGGCGTTATCCAGCAGGTTGCGCAAGGCTGCGACGGCCAGGCCCACGGGCATCTCCACCGGAGTGCCGGCGAGGCCGTCCGCCAAAATCAGGTCGATGCGCGAATTGTCCCCGGCGTGGGCATCCTGGATCGCCAGCCTGGCGACTTCCTCGGCGCTGGACTGCAAGCCATCGTCGAACGACAAGCTGCCCTCCACCCGTGCCAGCAGCAACAGCTGTTCCAGGGTGCGATGCAAACGGTCGGCGCCTTCCTCGGCATGGGCCAGGGACTGATCACGGGCCGCGCCCTCGGTCATGCGGGCCACTTGCAGGTGGGTCTTGATCGCCGTCAGCGGGCTGCGCAGTTCATGGGCGGCGTCGCCGGTCAGGCGGCGCTCGCGCTCGATGGTCTTGGCGATGCGTTGCAACAGTTGGTTCTGGGTGTCGAGCAACGGCTTGAGTTCGCTGGGCAGCGGGTGGATCTGCAACGGTTCAAGGGAATCGGCGCTGCGGCGCATCAACGCGTCACGCATGCGATTGAGCGGCACAAGACTCTGGCCGATGCCCAGCCAGAGCAAGCACAGGCACCCCAGCAAGGCCACGCCGACCGGCACCGAGGCCGCCAGCAGGATCGACAGGTTCAGCGCCTCACGCTCCACCTGACGGTCAGCCGTGGTGATCAGCAGGTCGCCACGGGACAGGGTGAAGCTGCGCCACCCCACGCCATCGATAATCTGGTCGCGAAAACCACTCTTGCGCGACTCCAATCCTTCATCCGGCGTGGTATGGCTGCGCGCCAGGATTTCACCGCGCAAGGAACTGACCTGGCAGGCCATGCCCCCAGGTACGTTGAGTTGTTCGGTGCGCAAATGGGTGCCACCGCCGATGCTGGCCAGGCCCGGCATCTGTTCGGTCAGCCCGGCCACCATGCGCGCCGAGGCAACCAGTCGCTGGTCGAGGGAAAACATCATCTGGTTGCGCAGATCGTTGAGCATCCAGGCCGCCGCGAGGGCCCAGATCAACACAAAAGCAGCGCCGAGCTTGAACGTCAGGCGCAGGCGCAGGCTCATCACGAAGCATCCTCTCCCGCATCGGCCGGGCCCAGGCGATAGCCGAGGCCGCGTACGGTCTCGACGATGCCATTGCCCAATTTGCGCCGCAGGTGGTGGATGTGCACGTTCAGCGCGTTGCTTTCCAGTTCGTCGCTGAACCCATAGATACTGTCCTTGAGCTGCTCACTGGACAGCACGCGGCCCTTGTTGTGCAGCAAGGCCTGCAACAGCGCTTGCTCACGGCGCGACAGGTCCACCGGCTGGCCGCCCAGGAAAGTCTCGCGACTGCTGGGGTCATACGCCAGGCGGCCATGTTCGATCAGGTTGACGCTGCGCCCCGCCACTCGGCGCAGCAGGGTTTGCAGACGGGCGGCGAGTTCGCGCAGGTCGAAGGGTTTGAGCAGGTAATCGTCGGCACCCGCCTGCAGGCCGTCGACGCGATTGGTCACCGAGTCGCGCGCGGTGAGGATCAACACCGGAATTTCCAGGCCCTGGCTGCGCTGTTGTTGCAGCAGTTTCAGGCCGTCTTCGTCGGGCAGGCCGAGGTCGAGCACCATGATGTCGAAGGTCGCCGCCCTGAGCATCGCCCTGGCCGCCGCGGCCGTGCCCACGCGCTCGACCGTGAAGCCCTGAGCGGTGAGGCCGGCCACGATGCCGCTGGCGATCAGTTCGTCGTCTTCACAGACCAGTACGTGCATGCTGAACCCTTCATGAAAGATGCGGGTGATTAGAAAAGGCATGGATTAAGCGCGCATTATGCCGCCAACGTTCGCAACACCAGATAACTCCTACACTCTAGAATAGCGCTCGGTTAATCATCGGTTAATCAACGCCACACATTGTGTGCCTCACTTGCATCGAACTAAGGCTGGACCATGCGGCATCTATTTACCTTTCTGCTGGTGTTGTTCGCGGGACTCGCCCAGGCCGCGCCGGGCAACCCTTTCGAAACCAAACCCGATTTTCTCCCGGTGGGCAAAGCCTTCACCTTTACCTCCGAGCGTCTTGAAAGTGGCGAGACCCAGCTGTATTGGCAGATTGCCGACGGTTATTACCTCTACCAGCAGCGCATGAAATTCGACGGCCTGGCCGAGAAGCCCGTGCTGCCCCAGGGTGAAGCCCATAGCGATGAGTTCTTCGGCGAACAGCAAGTGTACCGCCAGGGCCTGGAAGTGAAGCTTCCGGCCGGCACCACCGGCCAGGTCAAACTGGGCTGGCAGGGCTGCGCCGATGCAGGTCTGTGCTATCCGCCGCAATCGATCACCGTGGACCTGGGCGGCAATCCGGCGGCGGCGGCCACCGCCCAGGCCCAGGACGAGAGCCTGGCCAGCGGCCTGCAACAGCGCAGCCTGGGCTGGAGCCTGCTGATCTTTTTCGGCCTGGGTCTGTTGCTGGCGTTTGCCCCTTGTTCGTTGCCGATGCTGCCGATTCTTGCCGGTCTGGTGGTGGGCAGCGGCGCCAGCCCGCGTCGCGGCTTTGCCTTGGCCAGCAGCTACGTAGTGTGCATGGCACTGGTGTATGCCGCGCTGGGCGTGATGGCCGCATTGCTCGGCGGCAATCTTGCCGCGCTGCTGCAAACCCCGTGGATCCTCGGCAGTTTCGCCGCGTTGTTCGTGGTGCTCGCTCTGCCGATGTTCGGCTTCTTTGAACTGCAACTGCCGGCCTTCCTGCGCGACCGCCTCGACAACGTCAGCCGCAAGCAAAGCGGAGGCAGCCTGATCGGCGCCGGTATTCTCGGTGCATTGTCCGGCCTGCTGGTGGGCCCGTGCATGACCGCGCCCCTGGCCGGCGCCCTGCTGTATATCGCCCAGAGCGGCAATGCGCTGCACGGTGGCCTGATCCTGTTCGCCATGGGCATCGGCATCGGTATCCCGTTGTTGCTGCTGGTCACCGTGGGCAACCGTTTCCTGCCCAAGCCGGGCACCTGGATGAATGTGCTCAAGGGCATCTTCGGCTTCCTGTTCCTCGGCACCGCCGTGCTGATGATTCGCCCGGTGGTCGGCGAAAGCCTGTGGATCGGCCTGTGGGGCGCATTGGCGCTGGTCATGGCCTATTGCGGCTGGACGCTGGCCCGTGAATACGGCCTGGCCGCCAAGGTGCTTGGCGCCGGCTCCCTGGTGCTGGGCCTGTGGGGCGCGATACTGGTGGTGGGCGCGGCCGCCGGCAGCGATGAGCTGTGGCAACCGCTGAAGGTTTACAGCGGCTCGCGGGTCGCTGCCACGACCGGCGCTCACGATGGGTTCATCACCATCAACGACCCGGCCGCGCTGCAAAGCCAGCTCGACAGCGCCAAGGCTCAGGGCCAATGGGTGCTGGTGGACTACTACGCCGACTGGTGCGTGTCGTGCAAAATCATGGAAAAACAGGTGTTCGGCAAACCCGAGGTGATGGATGCCTTGAAAGACGTGCGGCTGCTGCGCCTGGACGTGACCGCCGATAACACCGCCAGCCGCGAGCTGCTTGGCCGCTATAAAGTGCCTGGGCCACCGAGCTTTGTATGGATCGGCCCGGACGGTGAAGAACGTCGTGCCCATCGCATCACCGGCGAAGTGGATGCCGCCGCCTTCCTGCAACGCTGGACGCACACTCGAGACGCGCTTTGATGCTGACCCTCACCATCGGCACCTTCGCCATCGCCCTGAATCACATCCTGCTGATCAGTGCGCTGATTCTCGCCACCCTGGTGGGCTGGCGCGTGGCCAAACGTGGCGGTGAAAACCCCGAATCGGTGCTGTTCAGCCTGTTCCTGCTGGGCATGCTGGCCGCTCGCGTCAGCTTTGTACTGATGTACTGGGACGAATACCGTAGCGACTGGCTGCAGATGGTCGACCTGCGCGACGGCGGTTTTCTCGCCTGGCCCGGTGTTATCGCCCTGGTGCTCGGTGCGCTGGCCTACGGCTGGCGGCGCCCGGCCTTGCGCAAGCCACTGAGTGCCGGGGTGATCAGCGGCCTGGTGTTCTGGGGGATGGCCAGCCTGTCCCTGAACCTCTACGACAAAGGTTCGCAACTGCCGGACATCACCTTGCGCGATGCCAACGGTAATGTGGTGCAACTGGCCGACTACAAAGGCGGCCCGCTGGTGATCAACCTCTGGGCCACCTGGTGCCCGCCGTGCCGTCGGGAAATGCCGGTGCTGGAACGCGCGCAACACCAACGCCCGGACGTCACCTTCCTGTTCGTCAACCAGGCCGAAAGCATGCAAAGCGTCAGCACGTACCTGGCCACCCAGGGCCTGAACCTTAACAACGTGTTGTTCGACGCCAGCGGTCGCCTCGGCCAGGCAGTAGGCTCGATGGCCTTGCCCACCACATTGTTTTATACAGCCGACGGGCGCCTGATCAACAGCCACCTCGGCGAACTGTCCCAAGCCAGCCTGGCCCGTGCCATGGAACCCTTCGACACCGCCACAACAAGGAAACCGACATGCCTCGCCTCCGCCACCTGCTGACTCTGTTGCCGCTGACCTTCTTGTCACTCAGCGTGACAGCCACCCTGGCCCAGGCCGAAGACTGGCCGGCCCCGATCAAACAGATCGAAGCCAAGGGCGCCAAGATCCTCGGCAAATTCGACGCCCCCAGCGGCCTCACCGGCTACGCCGCGCAGTATCAGAGCCGCGGCATGGCGCTGTACCTGACCGCCGACGGCAAAAACGTGATCGCCGGCAACCTGTACGACGCTCAGGGCAATGACCTGAGCAGCGCGCCCCTGGAAAAACTGGTGTACGCGCCGATGTCCAAGGAAGTCTGGGCCAAGATGGAAAAGAGCAGCTGGATCCAGGACGGCGATAAAAATGCGCCACGCATCGTCTACCTGTTCAGCGACCCCAACTGCCCGTACTGCAACATGTTCTGGGAACAGGCACGGCCGTGGGTGAAGGCCGGCAAGGTGCAGTTGCGTCATATCATGGTCGGCATTATCCGCGAAGACAGCCCAGGCAAATCCGCCGCGCTGTTCGCCGCCAAAGACCCACAAAAAGCCCTGGAAGAACACGAAGGCGCTGGCAAGGCCAGCAAGTTGCAGGCGCTGTCCAAAATCCCGGCGGATATCGAAGCAAAGCTCGACGGGAACATGAAGTTGATGGAGGAGCTGGAGTTGTCGGCGACGCCGGCGATTTTCTATCTGGATGACAAGGGTGGGTTGCAGCAACAGCAGGGGGCGCCGTCGCCGGATAAGTTGGTGAAGATACTGGGACCCAAATAAGTAACGCACATACGTTATGGATAAGGCCTCCAAACATCGAAGGCCTTATTGCTTGATCCACCTCGGTTAACTATTGTTAGACTTCTTCCAGTTTAAGCAAAGTCACCCCAAAGTCGTTACCGACTTGATAGCCCATTCTGTGATTATTAACACTGAGTCTCGCGGTGCTTGAGGTAGCTACGAATACCCCTTCAAGTGTCTGCCAGCTTGTTGCAGGAGGCTCTATCTCACTGGTTATTTTTTTTCTGTCAACGGCCAGCGCAACGCGCGGGTTAGCGCCTTGTCCACTGCTATTACAGACCAAGGCCGAGAAGCGATATGAGCGCCCCGATTCCAGATCGGTGAAAATCTTAAACATTTTCTCGCTCTCAGTAACAGGGTCGGATGTATCTGTATAACTGTAATCACGCAACCAGTAACCCGTCCGGCCGCCAAATGGATCATTTCTCAATGCCAGATCTCTGGGGTCTGCTGCGCCTGCGCCTCTCTCCCAACCATTCCAGCCTTTGCCGGATGGGTCAAAATCCGTGAGGTCATAAAGCGCTTTAGTGAACGCCAACGTCAACGGCTGAAAATCGATCTCAACGCTTGCGGCCGGATCTGAGCCTATGAAATGCGAAAAGTTAAGGGTGATCGACGTACTACGTTTTAACTTCTCTAAATCAGAATGTGGAATCAGACACGACAATCCGTCCCTATCACCGCTTTCGAGGAGCCTCGCCATAATCGACAGTGTGATCGGAGAGCCATCTTCCGCAGTTCCCTCAAGTGTCATCATCGCGAAATGCCCTACCATGAAAAACCACCACGCCCAATCGACATCGGCATCGGTACTTTTGACGATAACTTCTGCATCCTTCCCAGGAAAAGTACGCAGATCCAAGATGCCGCCAGTGGCCTGTTTCACCACTGGGCGAGGGCGCCTCTGCATGAGTGGCTCACCGACCTGCAACTCAAGTGTCTCGGACACCATCTGCCTGCAGGCGTTGATCACGGTATAAGTGATCAGTGCCGTTTTGCGGAAGCTGGTGATTACCTGTTCGCGGGATGCAAGAAAAGTGACCGGGCAGGACGTATTCTTCTGCAAGGGCAGTGACCAGCAGTTGTCCTCCCCTTCCAGGCACCATTGGGCAGTGTGCTGGTGGCTGGATTGACGTCCCTCGTACGCCGCCTCCACATGCACGCCCTTTTTCCCGTTCCACGGAGTTAACTCGCTGCCCACCGCTTCGGTGACTGTCGGAGCATTCAACACCAGGTACTGCTGGCTGATCGAAAATACCCGCACCGGAAACTCGAAGGCGGTTGCCCGATTACACTTGCCATAAAAGCTCGCGGCAAAATGCAGCTCAAAGTTTTTGCAATCGGCAAACTTCTTCAATTCATTGCGCGCAATAGGCGCGTTAACACCATTGGCCAGCCATTGGGCAGTGAGAGGCTGATCGCGTAATACGTCGAACCGGTAGTCGCTACCGTCTTCACATGTTCCGCTCACCCACATCCAGCAACATTCACCCTCCTGTGCGTAGTCCCAAATGGGTACCACACCGGTGGCATTACCAGTAAAAGTATTGAGATCAACGATGCCCACTGTCGCTTCTTCAATACACGGCAAGGTCAGTTGCGGAGCAAGCACTTTCACCGGGCGAGGGAGAGAACTCTGCGGTTGATAATCGCTGAACTGAACACTGTAGTTCAACACCATCGTCTTGTTGAACAGCGCTGCAATGATGTGCGGGGCAACATCGAATGACAGGCTGGTCTGCCCCTTACTCACGTCCTTGCAGCCCAGGGCTACCGGCCCATAATCAGGGCCTGACGCATAGGCACAGACATGGTCATTTTCGAACATGCCGTCATAACTAACAATGGCATGCCCTCCATTGACGGTGTTGACCGGATTGACCTGCCAGTGACCAGCAGGATGCTCCACCGACTCAAGCAAGTGCGGCGAGTTCAGAACCAGTGTCGTATCGACCAGCACCGCCGAGCTGGTGCGCAGATGGAAGTCCTCTGCGTTAACAGGAAGCGGGTTTTCATACAGCGGATCACCAGGCGCAGGATACACAGGGGCCGTGGTATCCCAAATGACACCTGAATGGGCGGTGATCGTCGAATAGTCGTCCAGTCTCGATAACCAGTGTCGTGAGAGAGCAAACTCGAAAACGTGGCCTTCATAAGCCTCATGGGCCTGCACTACATGATCCAGTGCCACCCAGATGAAGCGGTACGGCACGACATGCTGATTTCCGGCCACTGTGACAAATAGACGCTGGCCCGGGTAGATCATCGGCCAGGCCTTGATTTCGACAGTTTCATCGCCGCCCTCCAGCTTCGATATTCTCAGCCGCCAGGTGTTCGGCAACTCCTCCTTGGAGTGAGCAAACTTCGGCCTTGATACAACTAAGTGTTCCTCTCTGATTTGCTGGACTGCCAACTCAAGCGTGTTGGATTCCTGTACACGACCTCCCACAATGGCTCTGTAGCTGAAAAGTACGGTGTGGCCGATGCAGTAACTGATCAGTTGCGCCGGGATATCGACGACTTTAACCCCGTTTGCCACGGAAAAGGGCTCGAAGGCTGGCTCATTCTGCCCCTTGATAGCCATGTAAAACTTGACGTCGGTGGCCCCCGGCGGCAGTGTCAACGTCGCTGTTGTACCGTTGATTGCATCTATGGGATACAGCAGATTGTTGTTCGCTGCGAACTCAATGATTGGGTCAGGCAATTGCACTACTTCCAGCGCCTCTGTTTGCGGTGGTAACGCAATGCTTACGGCTTGAGCAGAAGATGTACTTTTCGGAGCGATCTTTCTAGCCATGGTAAGACTCCTGTCCAGCGTAAGATGGTCATCTGAGTTGGCCATGAGGCCAGGAACTGGATTTATCTAACGCTTGAATCAGGAGTTTTCCTACTGTCAAAACTCACAGTTCTGCCGACACAATCGGTCATTTTCGATGAGCGGTCAGCTCAACGCCCCTCCAACTGCGCCATCAAATCACTCAACCGATCCACCTTCTCGGCACTGATCTCATTGCCCGCCACCCCCTCGATATACTCGGCCAACTCCGCCACCGTGCTGCACTCGAACATCGCCCGCAGCGGCACATCGCGCTGCAAGGTTTTCTGTACGCGTGAAGCGATCTGGGTGGCCAGTAATGAGTGCCCGCCCAATTCGAAGAAGTTGTCCTGCACCCCTACCCGTTCGACTTTCAGCACTTGGGCCCAGATCGCGGCCAGGGTGGTTTCCAGGTCATTACGCGGCGCCAGGTAATCGTGGCTGTGCAACTGGCCGATCTCCAGGCCCGGCAGGGCCTTGCGGTCGAGTTTGCCGTTGGCGTTGAGCGGCAGGCGCTCGAGCCACAGCCAGTGCAGCGGCACCATGTACTCCGGCAGTTCGGCGCGCAGGCGTTGCTTGATGCGGTCCAGGCGCTCGCCTGGGTTCAGGGTGTTATCGGCGGCGACGAGGTAACCGACGAGGTGCTTGCCGTTGACGCCCTCCTGCACGCCGACCGCCGCATCACGCACCTCGGGCTGCTCGTGCAGGCGCGCTTCGATTTCACCCAGTTCGATGCGGTAGCCGCGAATCTTCACCTGGTGGTCAATACGCCCGACATACTCCAGCACGCCGTCAGTGCGCCGACGTGCCAGGTCGCCGGTGCGGTACAGCCGCTCGCCCGGTGCGCCGAACGGGTTCGGCACAAACACCGGTGCGGTGCGCAACGGGTCGCTGACGTAGCCACGACCGACACCGGTGCCGGCCACGCACAGTTCCCCGACAGCCCCTTGGGGCACCAACTGCAGTGCGCCGTCCAACAGGTACAAACGGTTGTTGTCAGTGGGCGTACCGATCGGCAGGTAGGTGCCACGGGTCGAGGCCAGGTCGACGCGGTAGAACGCCACATCGTCCGAGCATTCCGCCGGGCCGTAAGCATTGACCAAGCCGATCTGCGGGTAGCGCAGCAGCCATTGGCGCGCCAGTTCCGGCGGCATCGCTTCACCGGTCGGCAGCATCCAGCGCAGGCCGTCGAGGCGGATGGGGTCCTGGGCAAGCATGCTCTGGATCAGCGAAGGCACGCTTTCCAGCACGGTGATGCCCTGTGCCTGGACGTGGGCCAGCAAGCCCTGGGGATCATGAGCAAAGGCGTTCGGCACGATATCCACCCGTGCGCCAAACAGCGGCGCGGCAAGGAACTGCCACACGGAAATATCGAAACTTTGCGAAGCGGTCTGCGCGATCACGTCAGCGTCGCTCAGTTGCAGGTACGGCACCTTGCTTAATTGGTTGTTGAGCATGCCGCGCTGTTCGACCATCACGCCTTTGGGCAGGCCGGTGGAGCCCGAGGTGTAGATCACGTAGGCGAGGTTGTTCGGGGCACTGTAGAGGCCAGGGTTCTCGCCACGGGCGGGGATTTCCTCCCACACCAGCAATTGGCAGTCGACGCCTTCGAGCAGTTCGACGGCCTGTTCGCGGCTCGCTTCGGTGCACACCAGCAAGGGCGTGCGGCTCAGGTCGATGATGCGGCTCAGGCGCGATCCCGGCAGGCCGGGGTCCAGAGGCAAGTAACCGGCGCCGGCCTTGAAGCTGCCGATGATCATGCCGAGCAACTCCAGGTTACGCTCGGCCAGCAGGGCCACCGGTTGGTCCGGGCCGACACCGGCAGCAATCAGCGCATGCCCCAGGCCGTTACTGCGCCGGTTCAACTCGTCATAGCTCCATTGCCGGTCAAGGCAACTGGCGGCGATACGCTGCGGATGCCGCGCTACCTGCTCCTCGAACAACTCGATATAGCTGCGCGCCAGCGGGTAGTCGCGTTCGCTCTGGTTGCAGCCGTCCACCAGGAACTCGCGCTCCTGTTCACCGATCAGCGGCAAGTCGGCCATCTCGCCATGGAAGCCCTGCACCAGCGCCAGCAACAGGCGCTTGAACTCGCCGAGCATGCCTTGCACGGTGGTTTCATCGAAGTAGCGCTGGTCGTAGGACAGGTGCAAGCCCAGGTCATCGCCGGGATAGCACACGGCGGTCAGCGGGAAGTTGGTGTGAGTACGGCCGGAGTCCGAGGTGGCATTCAGGCTTTGCGCATGGCTGAGCACCGAGATGTCCACCGGGGCGTTTTCGAACACGAACAGGCTGTCGAACAGCGGCTGGCCCTTGGGCAGTTCGCTGTGTTCCTGAATAGTCACCAGCGGCAGGTATTCGTACTCGCGCAGTTGCATATTGCTGTCGAGCAAGCCGCTCAACCACTGGCGCACGCTGCATCGCTGGTCATCCTCGGGCAGCTTCACGCGCAGGGCGACGCTGTTGATAAACAGGCCCACGGTGCGTTGCATCTCGGGCATGTCCACCGGACGCCCGGCCACGGTAACGCCGAACAGCACGTCGCGATCTCCGCTCAAGCGCCTCAGCACCAGCGCCCACGCCGCCTGGGCGAAGGTGTTGACGGTGAGCTGATGAGCCTGGGCCAGCTCGCGCAATTGCGCGCCATCATGCGCATCCAGGCGGGTGTAACAGTCGCCCACCACCATGCCGCCGCTGTGGCCTGCATGTTCGCGCAGAAACGGCCGGTCGCTCGGGATCGGCGTGGTGCGCTCCAAACCTTGCAGGTTGTGCCGCCACCACTGGCGCGCTTCGTTGAGGTCCTGGCGTTGCAGCCAGGCGATGTAGTCGCGGTAGCGCGGCGGCGTGGCCAGTTGCGCGTCGCGCCCTTCGCCCAGCGCGCTGTAGATTTCGAAGAAGTCATTCATCAGCAGCGAACGGCACCAGGCATCGATGAGAACGTGGTGGTTGCTCATCATGAACCAGTAGCGCGCCTCGCCCACGCGGATCAGACGCAGGTGGAACGGCGCCCGGTTGAGCAGATCGAACCCGGCTTCGCGCTCGGCCTTGAGCAAGGCTTGCAGGCGCGGCTCGTGCTCGCTCTCGGGGTCGGCGCTCCAGTCCAGGTAGTCAATCGGCGTGCTGCCCGGTTTGTGGATCACTTGCAGCATGTCTTCGCCGATGTTCCAGCAGAACGAGGCGCGCAAGGCTTCGTGGCGGGCGATCACCCGTTGCCAGGCCTCGGCGAAACGCTCGGGGTCCAGAGCGCTGTCGATGCGGTAGCGGTCCTGCATGTAATACAGGCCGGTGCCCGGTTCCAGCAGGGTGTGCAGCAGCAGGCCCTCTTGCATCGGGGTCAGCGGGTAGACGTCTTCGATGGCGCCGGCCGGTACCGGCAAGCTGTCCAGTTGCGCCTGGGTCAGCGGTGCCAGTGGGAAGTCGGACGGCGTGAGGCCACCGGCACCGTCCGTGAGGCAATGGGCGATCAGGCTGTGCAGCTCGGCCAGATACGCCTCGGCCAGTTCGCGGATCGTCTGCTGATCATAGCGTTCGCGGCTGAAGGTCCAGCGCAGCACCAATTCGCCGCCGTACACCTGGCTGTCGACACTCAGCTCGTTGGGCAGCGGTGCGTCTGGGTCGTGTGCAAGGCCGGCGGGCTCGTCCAGCGGATGGAACAGCGCATCGGCGCCGAAGCTCTGGTCGAACTGGCCAAGATAATTGAAGGTAATGGCAGCGCTAGGCAGCGCCGCCAGGGTGCGTTTGCACAGGTCGTCCGCCAGGTAGCGCAGCACGCCGTAGCCAAGGCCTTTATGCGGTACGCCGCGCAGTTGCTCCTTGATCGCCTTGATCGAATCGCCCTGCTCCGCTTGCGGGGTCAGGCGCAACGGATACGCACTGGTGAACCAGCCGACGCTGCGCGTGAGGTCGATCTCATCGAACAGGCTTTCACGGCCGTGGCCTTCCAGTTGAATCAATGCCGACTCGTGACCGCTCCAGCGGCACAGCACGCGAGCCAGGGAGGTCAGCAACAGGTCGTTGACCTGGGTGCGGTAAGCGCTCGGCGCTTGTTGCAGCAACTGCCGAGTGCGCTCGACATCCAGGCGCACGCTGAGCGTTTCGGCGTCACGATTGCGCAGGGCGCCGTGGGGACGGTCCACCGGCAACGCCAGCGCCGGGCCGGCCAACTGCGCTTGCCACAGGCTCAATTCTTCGCGCAGGGATTCGCTATGGGCATAGGCCTGCAAGCGCGCCGCCCAATCGCGCAAGGCGCTGGTCTTGGCCGGCAGGCTGACGGACTGGCCTTCGCTCAATTGGCGATAAACGGTTTGCAGGTCTTCGAGCAACACGCGCCACGACACGCCATCCACCACCAGGTGATGGATGGCAATCAGCAGGCGCTGCGCGCCTTGCGGGCCGTCTACCAGCAAGGCGCGCAGCAGCGGGCCGTGTTGCAGGTCGAGGCTGCGCTGGGTGTCGGTGAACAGCGCGGCGCAGTGGTCCATGTCGCGCACCTGCGCCTGCATCAGCACACCGCCTTGCGGCACGGCCAGGTGCTCGGCGTGCCACTGGGCATCGCGTTCGGTAAAGCTCAGGCGCAGCGCGTCGTGATGTTCCAGCACCGCCAGCAGGGCTTGCTCCAGGCGATGCGGGTCGAGCAGTTGCAGCGGCTTGAGCAGCAGCGCCTGGTTCCAGTGCTGACGCGCCGGAATGTCGCTGTCGAAGAACCAATGCTGGATCGGCGTCAGGCCCGAACGGCCGGTGAGCACGCCTTGCTCGGCGCTGACCTGCTCGGCACGCGTGGCGACGGCGGCCAGGCTGTGCACGGTTTGATGCTGGAACAGGTCACGCGGGCTGAAATGAATACCCGCCTGCCGCGCACGGCTGACCACCTGGATCGACAGGATCGAATCGCCGCCCAGCTCAAAGAAGTTATCGTCCAGGCCGACTTGCCGCACGTTCAGCACCGCGCACCAGATCGCTGCCAGGGTTTGCTCCAGCGCGTTGCGGGGCGCCACGTACTGTTGGCGATTGGCCTCGGGGTCCGGCTGCGGCAAGGCGTGCCGGTCGAGTTTGCCGTTGGCGGTCAGCGGCATGCTGTCGAGCACGATCACATGGGCGGGCACCATGTAATCCGGCAAGTGCGCCTTGAGGTGCGCCTTCACCGCGTCGCGCAAAGCATCGTGCTCCGCATCGCTGGCCAGGTACGCCACCAACTGTTTGCCGCTCGGCGAATCCAGCGCCAGCACCACCGCCTCACGCACGGCTTGATGCTCCAGCAGGCGGGTTTCGATCTCGCCCAATTCGATGCGGAAACCGCGAATCTTCACCTGATGGTCGATACGCCCCAGGTATTCCACCCGCCCGTCGGCACGCTGGCGCACCAGGTCGCCGGTGCGGTACAGGCGGCCACCATTCGTAGTGAACGGGTCGGCGACAAAACGTTCCGCCGTCATGCCTGGGCGCTGGTGATAGCCCTGGGCCAGGCCTGCGCCGCCGATGTACAACTCGCCGGTCGCGCCTTGTGGCACCAGGGCCAGGTCGGCGTCGAAAATGTACGCCACGCGCTCGCCGATGATGCTGCCGATCGGCACGCTGGCGGCGCCCTCCTCCAGGTGCTCCGGCGCCAGGCTGGCCAGTGGCATCACCACGGTTTCGGTCGGGCCATAGGCGTTGAAGAACACCTCCGGCTGGAAGGCCCCGCGAATGCGCTGCAGGTGCTCGCCGGTCAATGCTTCGCCGCCGGTGATGCACATGCGCACCGGCAGGGTTTGATTTTGCGTTGCCAGCCACTGCGCCAACTGGCTGCCGTAGCTGGGGGTAAACCCGAGAATATTCACGCGATGGGTGCGGGCCAGCGCGCAGATGTCTTGCGCGTCCCACTGGCCCTGGGCACGCAACACCACCTGCGCACCGCTGAGCAACGGCACCAGCAAGCGCTCGGTGGCGGCGTCGAAGTTGATTGAATAAAAGTGCAGTTCGCAATCGTCCGGGCGCATGCCGAAACGCTCGATCACGGCCTGGCAATGCATGGCGATTTCACCATGGGACACCACCACGCCTTTGGGCTTGCCGGTGGAGCCGGAGGTGTAGATCAGGTACGCCTGGTGTTGCGGCAGGCTGATAAAGGGCAGCTCGCCGGCCGGGTAATTTTCCAGCTTGGCCGAGTCCTCTTCCAGGCACCAGCACGCCAGCGTTTGCGGCAGTTCGCCGAGGGCCTGGAACATTGCCGCATCGCTGAGCAGCAGGCCGATGCCGCTGTCTTCGATCATGTAATGCAGTCGGTCCAGCGGGTATTCCGGGTCCAGGGGCACGTAGGCGCCGCCGGCCTTGAGGATCGCCAGCAGGCCGATGACCATCTCCAGCGAACGCGGCAGCGCCAGGCCGACCCGCACCTGCGGGCCGACGCCGCGCTCGCGCAGCATCCAGGCCAGGCGATTGGCGCGGGCATCGAGTTGGGTATAGCTGAGGGTTTCACCGGCAAAGGTCAGCGCCGGTGCATCGCCACGCTCACGCGCCCGTCCGCTGAACAGTGGGTGAATGCACTGGTCGAGGCGATGCTCACCGGCTTCGACGCCCAGGCTGTCCTGCAAGGCGCGCTGCTCGGTGGCCGTCAACAACGGCAATTCGCTGAGGCGCTGTTGCGGGTTGTCGATCAAGGCTTCCAACAGGTTGCGCCAATGCTCGGCCATGCGTGCAATGCGCGGTTCGTCGAACAGATCGGTGCTGTAGGTCAGGCAGCAGCCCAGGCGATGGTCGAGGTCGGTGACTTCCAGGTTGAGGTCGAACTTGGTGGCGCGGGCATCGTTGGCCAGGTACTCAACGGTCATGCCGGCCAGTTGGCGGCTTTGCTGGAACTCCCAGCGCTGCACGTTGCACATCACCTGGAACAGTGGGTTATACGCCGCGCTGCGCGGCGGTTGCAGCGCCTCCACCAGATGATCGAACGGCAGGTCCTGATGGGACTGGCCTTCGATCACGGTGTGACGCACCTGCTCGAACAACTGCGCGACACTCATCTGCCCATTGAGTTGGCAACGCAACACCTGGGTATTGAGGAACGCGCCGATCAGCCCTTCGCTTTCCGGACGAATTCGGTTGGCCACCGGCGCGCCGATGCGCAGGTCGGTCTGGCCGCTGTAGCGGTAGAGCAACACGGCCAGGGTCGCGGTCATGGTCATGAACAGAGTCAGGCCATGCCTGGCGTTGAAGGCGCGTACGCGGGCGGCCAGTTCATCGCTCAGGCCGAAGCGGTACAGCTCGCCCCGATGACTTTGCACCGCTGGGCGTGGGCGGTCGCCGGGCAGTTCCAGCAGCGGATGTTCGCTGCCCAGTTGGGCGGTCCAGTAATCCAGCTGACGTTGGCGCTCGCCCGATTCCAGCCACTGGCGTTGCCACACGCTGTAGTCCAGGTACTGCACCGGCAGCGGCGCCAGCGGTGAGTCGCGCTCGTCGATGAAGGCTTCGTACAGGGCACTGAGTTCACGGGCAAAGATGTCCATGGCCCAGCCTTCGGTAACGATGTGGTGCAGGGTGAGCACCAGGTAATGTTCCTGGTCGCCGGCCTTGACCAGGCAGACGCGCAGCAGCGGCCCGCTTTCCAGGTTGAAGGGCGTATGCGCCTCCTGATCAGCCACTTGCTGCAAACGCTGCCGGCACTCGGCTTCATTGAGTGCCGAGAAGTCCTGCCAGCCCATGCGCAGGCCGGTCTGTGGCGAGACCTTTTGGCAGGCCACGCCATCGACGCTCGGGAACGTGGTGCGCAGGGTTTCATGACGCATGATCAAGGCCTGCAACGCCGCCTCGAAACGCCCCACGTCCAGCACGCCGCGCAAGCGCGCCATACCACCGACGTTATAGGCCGGGCTGTGCGGTTCCATCTGCCAGAGGAACCACATGCGTTGCTGGGAATAGGACAGCGGCACCGGCACGCTGCGGTCGACCCTGGCGATTGCGGTCTGTTGGTTGCGTTGGCCCGACGCTTGGATCAGGCCCACGTGGGCGGCGAAATCGCCCAGTTCGCTGGCGTCGAACAGTGTGCGCAATGGCAGTTCGACGTCGCAGGCCTGGCGGGTGCGGGAGATGATTTGGGTGGCCAGCAACGAGTGGCCGCCCAGGGCGAAAAAGTCGTCGCCCAGGCCGATACGTGGCAGGCCGAGCACGTCGCGCCAGATCGCCGCAATTTGCTGTTGCAGCGGCGTCTCGGGGTCGACGTGTTCGCGGGTTTGCCGCACGGGCTCCGGCAGTGCGCGGCGGTCGAGTTTGCCGCTTGGGCTCAAGGGCATGGCGGCCAGATGCATCAGGTGGGCGGGCACCATGTACTCGGGCAGTTGGGCGGCCAGTGCGGTTTTTACCGCCTGTGCATCCAGTTCGGCAGGGGCGGTGTAGTAACCGATCAACTGGTCGTCACGCACCAGCACCACGGCGTGGGCGATGCCCTCCACAGCCAGCATGCGCGCTTCGATTTCCTGCGGTTCCACCCGAAAGCCGCGCAGCTTGACCTGCTGATCGAGACGGCCGAGGTAATCAAGCACGCCGTCCAGGCTCCAACGCGCACGGTCACCGGTGCGATACAGACGCGCCCCGGCCTCGCCCAGCGGGTCGGCGACAAAGCGTTCGGCGGTGAGCCCCGCACGGCCGAGGTAACCACGCGCCAGGCCGATGCCGCCGATGCACAACTCACCGGGTACGCCGGCCGGCAGCGGGTTGAGCTGTTCGTCCAGCACCCGGCAGATCACATTGCCCAGGGGCCGACCAATCGGCGAGCGCTCGCCGTCCGCCACCGTGCAATGCCAATGGGTGACGTTGATCGCGGTTTCGGTCGGGCCATAACGGTTGTGCAATTGCACCGCCGGCAGCCGTGCCAGTACGCGGTCGCGCAATTGGGCGGACAAGGCTTCGCCGCCGCAGAACAGGCGTCGCAGGCGGGTGCATTCAGCCACCAGTGGTTCATCGATAAACAGCTGCAACAGCGGCGGCACGAAGTGCAGCGTGGTCACGCCATGTTCCTGCACCAATTGTGCGATGCGATGCGGGTCACGATGCTCGCCAGGGCCGGCCAGCACCAGACGGCAACCGGTGATCAGCGGCCAGAAGCACTCCCATACCGACACATCGAAACTGATCGGCGCCTTTTGCATCAGCACGTCGCTGGCGTTCAGTTGATAGGTGGCCTGCATCCACTGCAAGCGCTCGGCCAGCGCCGCGTGGGTATTGCCCACGCCCTTGGGCTGGCCGGTGGAGCCGGAGGTGTAGATCACATAAGCGAGATTGTCGCCGTGCAGGTGCAGGCCCGGTGGCTGGGTCGGCCAACTGTCCAGGTGCAGGCTGTCCATGGCGATCACGCACACGCCTGGGGTCGTCGGCAGCCGTTCCAGCAATGAGGTTTTCGTCAACAACAGGTGCACGCCGCTGTCCTTGAGCATGTAGGCCAGGCGTTCGGTGGGGTAATCCGGGTCCAGCGGCACATAGGCGCCACCGGCCTTGATGATCGCCAGCAGGCCGATCAGCAATTGTGGCGAACGCTCGGCGGCAATGCCCACGCAAACATCCGGGCCGACGCCTTTGTCGCGCAGGTAATGCGCCAGGCGGTTGGCCTGGGTATGCAGCTGGGCGAAGCTCAGGCTGGCGCCTTGCCAAACCAGCGCGGTGGCGTCCGAGGTGTGCTGGTTGAGCAACTCGGGCAACCACTGTTGGGCCGGCGCGCAGGGCGCCTGGCCCCACGCGTGTTGCTCGTCCACTGCGGTCAATTTCAGCTCGCCCACGGCTTGCTGCGGTTGCGCGCAAACCGCTTGCAGCAGGTTGACGTAATGCTCGGCCAGGCGCTGGAGGGTTGCGCCGTCGTACAGCTCATCGGCGTAGTCGAAAGCCAGGCTCAAGCGCCCATTGCGGTCTTCTTCGCTGTGCAATTGCAGGTCGAACTTGGCTTCACGGCTGTGCCACGGCAGTTCATCGGCGAGCATCCCCGGCAGGCGGCGCAGGGCGCTGAGGTCACGTTGCTGATGGTTGAACATGACCTGGAACAAGCCCTGTTCGCGCGCCTGGGGGAAGGCCTCCAACAGTTGTTCGAAGGGCAGGTCCTGATGCGCCTGGGCATCCAGGGCAGCCTGGCGCGTTGCGGCCAACAGCTGGTTGAACGGCAGGCGCCCGTCGAGCTCGGCCCGTAGCACCAGGGTGTTGATGAAGAAACCCACCAGGCCTTGGGTTTCCTGGCGCGGACGATTGGCATTGGGCACGCCGATGCGGATATCGCGCTGGCCGCTGTAGCGATACAGCAGGGTCTGGAACACCGCCAGCAGCAACATGAACGGGGTGGATTCATGGGCCTGTGCGGTCTGGCGAATCGCGTCACTCAGGTGGGTGCTCAGGCGCACGCTATGCCGCGAGGCGCTGTTGCGGGCCTGCGCCGAGCGCGGGTGGTCAGTGACCAGGTTGAGGCTCGGGTGCTCGTCCCCCAGCGTCGCCTTCCAGTAGGCCAGCTGCCGCCGACCTTCACCGGCGGCCAGCCATTGGCGCTGCCAACTGCTGTAGTCGGCGTATTGCAGGGCCAGTGGCGGCAACGTCAGGGCCTGGCCCTGGGACGCTGCAGCGTAGAGGCGTGAGAACTCGTCGATCAGAATATTCAGCGACCAGCCATCAGCGACGATGTGGTGCAGGGTCACCAGCAACTGGTGGTCTTCAGCCTCCAGGCGTACCAGGGTCACCCGCAGCAGCGGGCCTTTTTCCAGGTCGAACCGGATGCGTGCCTGGTCTTCGCGGACCTGTTGCGCGCGGGCTTCGCGCTCGGCGCCGGGCAGGTCGCCGAGGTCGATGACGTGCAGGTCGAACGCCACGCTGGCCTCGATGCGCTGGAACGCCTGGCCGTCGCGCTCATAGAACCGCGTGCGCAGGGCTTCGTGACGCTGGATCAGTTGCTGGAAGCTTGAGCGCACCGCGTCCTCGTCCAACTCGCCGCGCAGGCGCAGGGCGCCGGGGATGGTATAGGCGCTGCTGTGGGGGTCCAGTTGCCAGGTGATCCACAAGCGGTTCTGGGCCAGGGATTGCGGCAGGTCGTCCTGGCGCGACAGGGCATGCATCGCGCCTTGTGCAACGCCGCCGTCCTGCTGCAGGTGCGCGATGCCGGCGGCGAAATCCTGCAAGGTGGGCGCTTCGAACAACAGGCGCAAGTTCAGTTCCAGGCCCAGGGTTTCGCGCAAGCGCGCGACCACTTGGGTGGCGCTGATGGAGTTGCCGCCGAGCAGGAAAAAGTGATCGTCGGCGGCGACCGTTGCCAATTGCAGCTGCTCACACCAGATCGCGGCGATCTGCTTTTGCAGGGCAGACTCCGGCGCCAGCGCACTCGCCGGGGTATGCGGGTCGGGGAATTGCGCATAGCGGTCGAGGCTGCCATCGGCATGGCGCAGCGCACACGCCGCCCGTTGCACTTTGCCGCTGGAGGTTTTCGGCAGCGCGCCCGGGTTGAGCAGCAGCACCACGCACGGCGCTTGCTGATAGGCCTCGGCCACCGCTTGGCGAATCGCCTTGATCAGCGCTTCAGGCGGCAGGATTTTCTGCACGCTGCGGCTGATTTCCGCGGCAATGCCGATTCCTTCCTCGCCTTGGTCATTCACCGCAAAAGCCGCAACCCGGCCCTTGCGCACCACCTCGACCTCACGCTCGATGGTTTGCTCGATGTCCTGTGGGTACAAATTGTGCCCGCGTACGATCAACAGGTCTTTCAAGCGCCCGGTAATGTACACCTCACCGTCACGGATAAACCCCAGGTCGCCGGTGCGCAACCAGGCCCGGCCGGCGTGCTGGACAAAGGTTTTGCCGCTGGCTTCGGGGTTGCGCCAGTAGCCATGGGCAATGCTCGGGCCGCTGGCCCAGAGTTCGCCCACACAGTTGTCGGCCAACTCGCTCAGCGTGTGGGGGTCGGCGATCAGCACCGCGTGGTCCGGCTGAGCGGTGCCGCAACTCATGATCGCACTGCCCTGCCCCGGCTCGGCGCGGTTGGCGGCCAATGCGTGCGTGTCCACGCGCAGCGCGGGAATGCCTTGGCCACGGCGGCCCCCGGCGACAAACAAGGTCGCTTCGGCCAGGCCATAGGAAGCGAAGAAATTGTTCGAGGTAAAGCCACAGGCGGCGAACTTTTCGGCAAAACGTTCCAGGGTATCCAGGCGGATCGGCTCGGAGCCGGAATAGGCCACGCGCCAGGTGCTCAGGTCCAGGCGCTGCAGGGCAGACCCGCTGACCCGTTCGCTGCACAGGCGATAGGCGAAATCCGGGCCACCGCTGATGGTGCCGCCGTATTCGCTGATCGCTTCCAGCCAGCGCAACGGCCGCGCCAGGAAGTAGGCCGGCGACATCAGCACGCACGGCACGCCGCTGAAGATCGGTTGCAGCAAGCCGCCGATCAGGCCCATGTCGTGGTAAAGCGGCAGCCAGCTGACGATTACATCGTCCGGATTGAGGTCGATGCCAAAGCCGCGACGGATCAGCACTTCGTTGGCCACCAGGTTGCCGTGGCTGACTTGCACACCCTTGGGCAGAGCGGTGGAGCCGGAGGTGTATTGCAGGAAGGCGATGTCGTCGGGGTGCAACTCGGGGGCGACCCAGCGGTTGGCGAGCTGGGCGTCGAGGGTGTCCACACTCAAGACCGGGGGTGCATTTTCAATCTGCGCCAGGCCATCGCTGAGGCTGGCGATGGTCAGCAGCAGGCGCGGCTGGGCATCGCTGATGATCGACAGCAAGCGCTCCTGGTGATGCCGTTTGGTCGATTCCGGCGGGTAGGCCGGCACCGCAATCACTCCGGCGTACAGGCAGCCGAAGAACGCCGCGACATAGTCCGGGCCGCTGGGAAACAACAGCACCGCGCGCTCGCCCAACGCGGTATCGGCTTGCAAGGCGGCGGCGATGGTGCGGGCGCGTTGGTCGAGGTCACGGTAGCTGAGCACCACGCTGTGCTCGGCCGACTCGGCCAAAAAGCGCAGGGCTATCTGGTCCGGCGTCCGGGCGGCACGACGTTGAAGGGACTGGACCAGAGTGCGGGGGAGTTCGAAGGCGTCCATGATGGGGTTCCTGCCTGAAATCGGCTTACGGGAAATACGGAAAGTCGGTGAGATTCAGCCGGCGACGCGTTGCCGCGCCGCACTACTGCGCCAGCGCGCCAGGTGTGCGTCGGCGTAACGGCGCACACAGCGCAGCACGGCGCTTTCGTGCTGCACGAGGAAGAAGTGATGACCGTCGAACATGTCCAGGGAAAAGCCGCTGGCGGCATCGAGTTGCCAATCGAGCAATTGGTCGGCGCGCACGCTGTCCTGCTTGCCACCGAACACATGGATCGGCACGCCCAGCGGCTCGCGCTCGCCGTAGGTGAAGCTGCCGCACAGCAGGAAATCGGCGCGCAGGATCGGCAGCATCAACTGCATCAACTCATGATTGGCCAGGACGTCCTCGGCGGTGCCCTGCAGTTCACGCAAGCGGGCGATCAGTTGCTCGTCGGTCTTCTCGATGGCGTACTCGCTCACATCGCGGCGCGCCGGGCCGGCAGTGCCGGAGGCAAACAGCGCCAGCGGGGCCGGCGCATTGCGTGCGTTCAATGCGTGCGCCAGCTCGAACGCCAGCAGGCCGCCGAGGCTGTGGCCGAACAACGCGTAAGGGCCATTCAGGTCACGGCTGATTTCAACCGCGAGTTGGGCCGCCAGGGCCTTGATATCGCGCTGTAACGGCTCGCCCATGCGCATCCCGCGCCCCGGCAGTTCCAGCGGGCATACCTGCAACCAATCCGGCAGCACCCGGCGCCAACGTACGTAGACCGAGGCGCTGGCGCCTGAATGGGGCAGGCAAAACAGGCGCAACGGCGTTGGCGTACTCATCACTCGAGAACTCCAAGCGCAAACATGCTGTGTGCACGATAAAAACCCATTTCGCCCTCCTGCGGGTGCTGATCCTTGGCCGTTTGCTAACGGACCTGTCACCCAGAAGAACGGACGGCCCCGGCAAATAATTAGTCGCAGGGAGCGAGCGAGACGTGGTTCACGCCCGGCCCGAAGGCACAAGATTAGTTCGTCTTCTCATTTGACAATCATTATCATTAAGCATAATTTGTTGCCCGATGTGTAGGAGGCTTCAGCACGGACGCCCTCCCCTAACCTATTTGCAGTAAGGTGATTTCCATGACGGAACAAGTATCCACAGGCAGGTGCGACTCACCTCTTCTCCAAGCTTTCGTCGACAATCGACTGATACTTGTGAAGATCGCAGCGCGTATTACCGGCTGTCGTTCCCGTGCCGAGGACGTGGTGCAGGACGCCTACTTCCGGCTGCAATCGGCGCCGACGATCACTTCTTCGTTCAAGGCTCAATTGAGTTATCTGTTCCAGATCGTGCGCAACCTGGCGATCGATCATTACCGCAAGCAGGCCCTGGAGCTCAAATACTCCGGGACCGAAGAGGAAGGCTTGAATGTGGTTATTCACGGCGCTTCACCGGAAACCTCCCACATCAATTTCAGCACCCTGGAAAACATCGCCGACGCACTGACGGCCCTGCCGCAGCGCACCCGCTATGCCTTCGAGATGTATCGCCTGCATGGCGTGCCGCAGAAGGACATCGCCAAGGAGCTGGGGGTTTCGCCGACGCTGGTCAACTTCATGATTCGCGATGCGCTGGTGCACTGCCGCAAAGTGTCGGGCAACCATAGCGATACGTTTGCGCGCAGGCTCTGAAAGAAACAACGCAGACCTCATATGGATCTGGGTGTTGTTTTCAGGGCAGTGGCGTTAGATCAATGCGATACGGCTGGAAGATTTTCAGCATCTGACCGTCATCCCGCAGCCGCTTGAGCAACCCGGCAAACGCCGGCCCGCTGATCGGGGCCTGGGGCCGTAGCAAGGCGTAATGGTGGTAGACCTGATCGATGCGCTCCGACACCAGGAATTTTCCCGCCATGTCGGCGTTACGCGCCATGAAATCGCTCAGGTACGAACGGGTGACCAGGGCGATATCGGCACGCCCGCGAGCGACCATCAACAAGTTGCTGTCGTGGGAATACGTCAAGGTGGCGTTGAAGTGTTCGGCCAGGTATTTGGGGTCGGGGTTGAAGCGGGCGAAGGCGTAGTGATAACCGCTGAACATCGCCAGGCGCTTGCCGGCAAGGTCGGTGAAAAAGCTCTGGTCGCGACCGGGTTCACGCTCGGCGACGAAGATTTCAGCGTCCTCCAGCCCCATATCCACAGTGACATGCGCGACGTTCGTCCAGCCCCAGGACGGGTTTTCAAAGATCGCCATGTCGACCCGGCCTTGCTCGAAATCGCGAAAACGCCGTGGGATCGAGGTGGGCACCAGCACGAACTGATAGTCGCGTTGCACGGCATTCAGCGCTTCGACCAATTGCGGCAGCAAACCGGTATCGGCGCCTTGCTCGGGGCGCACGGTATAAGGTGGAAAATGCGCCGCGCCAACCCTCACCAACTGCGCCGCACCGGCTTGCGTCCAGCCCGCGCTGCCCAGTGCCCAAAATGTAAGTCCTGCAGCCAGCCGCCATGGCGAAAACATCTAGGCACACACCGTTGAATTTTATGATGGCTTTAAGCTAGGCGTTTTTCCCTGGAGAGACAACTTTTCGCCAGCAAATTAATAGCTTGCGCCTCAGTCCGCCTTGAGCACCATCAGCAGGGCCTCTTCGGCCAGTTCTTCGAGTGTGAGGTTGCCTTGGGTGCGCAACCAAGTGGTGGTCCAGGATAATGCGCCGGTCAGGAAGCGCCGGGTGATAAACACGTCGCCCTTGATGTAGCCGGCGGACTTGGCTTCGCCCAGTACCTGCAGCCAGATGTCCTCATACACGTCGCGCAGGGCCAGGACCTGGGCCTGACCTTCGGCCGACAACGAACGCCATTCGTACACCAGCACCGCCATCGCCTCGCCGCTGCCGCCCATGATCGACTGCAATTCGCAGCGGATCAGCGCCAGCACGCGCTCGCGCAGCGTGCTCGCCTGCTCCAGCGCAGCCCGCATCATGGCGGTGTTGTAGAGGATGGTTTCTTCCATTACCGCGCGCAGGATCTCGTCCTTGCTCTTGAAGTGATGAAAGATACTGCCGGACTGGATGCCCACCGCGCCGGCCAGGTCGCGCACGGTGGTGCGCTCAAAGCCCTTGTTGCGAAACAGATGAGCCGCGGTTTGCAGCAACTTGCCCCGTGCACTCTCCGGGTCGGTCAATTGGCCACCGTCGACCAGGGTGCGCATCACTTGCAGGGCTTGGCGGTCATCCATACTGCTGTTCCTAATATCTACTATCGTCTTGGCGGGCAATTTAGGCCGTGGCCGCTACCCAAGCAAGCGCTTGGGCAAAACTTGTGTGCAGGGTTTACAAACCAAGCACTTGCTTTGTAGCCTCGCAACCAGCCATTGGAGGAAGAATTTCTCATGAGCAAGACGGTTCGTATCGGCTGTGCCAGCGCCTTCTGGGGCGACACCTGCACCGCCGCCGCCCAATTGGTGCACGGCGGCGCCCTGGATTACCTGGTGTTCGATTACTTGGCGGAAGTCACCCTGTCGATCCTCGCCGGTGCGCGCATGAAGAACCCCAGCGCCGGTTACGCCCCGGATTTTGTCGAGGTGCTCACGCCGTTGCTGGCCGATATCCAGCGCCAGGGTATCCGTGTAATCAGCAATGCTGGCGGTATCAACCCCCAGGCCTGCGCGGCGGCGTTGCAAGCGGCCTGCGACGCCGCCGGGGTTGCCCTGAAGATCGCCGTGTTGCTCGGCGATGACCTGCAACCGCGCCTCAAACACCTGCCTGACGTCACCGACATGTTCACCGGCGCCCCGCTGCCGCCCGCGTGTGTATCCGCCAATGCCTACCTCGGCGCTCCGGGCATCGTGGCGGCACTGAAGCTCGGCGCCGATATTGTGATTACCGGGCGCGTGGTCGACAGCGCAGTGACCAGCGCGGCGCTGGTGCATGAGTTCGGCTGGTCGTGGCAAGACTATGACCGCCTCGCCCAAGCCGCCCTGGCCGGGCACATCATTGAATGCGGCGCGCAATGCACCGGCGGCAACTTCACCGATTGGCGCGACGTGCCGGACTATGAGCACATCGGTTTTCCCATCGTCGAAGTCAGCGCCGACGGCCAGTTCACCGTGAACAAGGTCGAAGCCAGCGGCGGCTTGATCAGCGAACTGAGCGTGGCCGAACAACTGCTGTATGAGATCGGCGACCCACGCGCCTACCGGCTGCCCGACGTGGTCTGCGATTTCAGCCAGGTCAAAGTACAGCAGCAAGGCAAACACTGTGTGCGCCTGCACGGTGCCAAAGGTTTGCCACCGACCGATCAATACAAGGTCAGTGCGACTTACCTTGATGGTTTCCGCTGCACCGCCAGTTGCCTGCTTGCCGGCATCGATGCGGTGGCCAAGGCCGACCGGGTCAGCCAGGCCATCATCAACAAAACGTCGGAACTGTTCAGCCAACGCGGCTGGGCACCCTACACCGACGTGAATATCGAACTGCTCGGCAGCGAAGCCACCTACGGCGGCCACGCCCAACGCCGAGATTGTCGCGAGGTGGTGGTCAAGTGGACGGTGTGCCATCCGAGCAGGCAGGCGCTGGCCCTGTTCGCCCGCGAAATCGCCCAGGCCGCCACCGGCATGGCGCCGGGGCTGACCGAAATGGTCGGTGGCAGGCCCAGGGTTTCTCCGCTGATCCGGCTGTTTTCGTTCCTGATCGACAAGCCGGACTGCGCCGTGACCCTGGCCTATCAAGGCGAACACCACACCGTCGAGCTACCCGCCGCATTGGCGCCGCTCACCCCGGCCGCGCCCATCGAACCGCCCAAACCCCAAGGCCGTGCCGACGCCAGTGTGCCGCTGGTGAAACTTGCGGTGGCGCGCTCCGGCGACAAGGGCAACCACAGCAATATCGGCGTGATCGCCCGCGCCCCCGAATACCTGCCGTGGATCGCCGAAGTGCTCACGCCCGAAGTGATCGTCGACTGGATGAGCCACGTTCTGGACCCGGTGTATGGCCGTGTCGAACGTTGGTATCTGCCTGGCAGCCACAGCCTTAACTTTCTGCTGGAAAACGCCCTGGGCGGCGGCGGCATCGCCAGCTCGCGCATCGACCCTCAAGGCAAGGCCTTCGCCCAGCAACTGCTGGAAATCCCCGTCGCCGTGCCGCAACACATCGCGGATCTGCTCACTTAAAGGACAGTCGCCGTAGCCTTCAACCCGATCGCTGCACAGGCTCCAGCATGTGCGCCAGCCACAACCTGCTCGTCCAGGCAGAAGAGGCCCGGCCCAAGTTCGACAAATCAAGCACGTGCAGGTGGCGGCTGGCGGTCAGGTGCGCAATCGCCAGGTTCTGCTGGAGATTGAATAAGCCCCTGGGCGGAACTACAAGGCCCGGCTACGCTCTATCCCCATCAGGACAGGAACAGTACGGGAACCTGCGCATGCCTCATTGGCTGATTATTGACCTTGAAGCCACAACGGATGACGGCGGCTGGCCCGTGACGGAGATGGAAGTCATCGAAATCGGCGCGAGCCTGGTCAACCGCCAGGGCCGCGAGCTGGATCATTTCCAGCGTTTCGTGCGACCGCTGCGGCGGCCATTGTTGACGCCCTTTTGCCGCAAATTGACCCATATCACCCAGGCCAACATCGACGCGGCAGCGCCCATTACCGAAGTGTGGCCGCTGTTCGAGCGCTGGCTGGGCCAGCATCAGCCACGCCTGGAAGGCTGGGCCAGTTGGGGCGACTACGACCGCGCGCAACTTGAGCTGGAATGGCAACGCCATGGCCTGGCCAGCGCGCTTGGCCAGACGCCCCACCTCAACCTCAAGCAGCGTTTCGCCAAGGCCCGGCGCCTGGACAAACCCCTGGGGCTCAATGGCGCGTTGCAGTTGGCGGGGATGCACTTTGTGGGCCAGCAGCATCGGGCCCTGGAAGATGCGCGCAATACCGCACGCCTGCTGCCGCTGATTTTGCCGGTCTAGGCAGCTCTGAAAGGCTTGGGCATACTGGTCAACCTTTTTGCCTTAATGCCGCTCACCTGTAGAAACGAAAATCCTGTGGCGAGCAGGCTTGCTTGCGCTGGGGTGCGAAGCGCCCCCAAAATCCGGGGACTGCTGCGCAGTCAACGGGAGCAAGTTCCCTCGCCACAGCAGCCCGCGTCTGCACCGTGAGTGTAAGCATTATTCTTTCCGAGGATTCACCCATGTTCAAAGTCAACGAATACTTCGACGGCACCGTCAAGTCGATCGCTTTCGGCACCGCGGAAGGCCCGGCTACCATCGGCGTGATGGCCCCGGGTGAATACGAATTCGGCACCGACCAGCGTGAAATCATGCACGTGGTTTCCGGCGCCCTGGTCGTGAAACTGCCTGACGCCGAGTGGGAAACCTTCGCCGCCGGCAGCCAGTTCAACGTGCCGGCCAACAGCAAGTTCCAGTTGAAGGTCGCCGTCGACACCGCTTACCTGTGCGAATACCGCGGCTGACCGTCACGCGACCCAAAAAAATGCCCGTCTCCTGCGAGACGGGCATTTTTCATTCCAGTACGGTCAACGGCATCCCGACTTCCAGCCGCCCAACCCCGTCGTTGACCAGGTTCTGGCCGAACATCGCGCCCCGCTCGGTGCTGCGGTAGGCCTGCAGGGTCGCAAAAGGTTCGCGGTCCGGGCTGCGCTCGCCGGTCTGCGGGTCGATGGTCGTTAGAATGCACCGTGAACACGGCTTGACCACGCGAAACTCCATGTCGCCGATGCGCACGCGTTTCCAGCCATCCTCGGCGAAGGCCTCGCCGCCTTCGATCACCAGGTTGGGACGAAAGCGCAGCATGTGCATGGGCCGGCCGATATGCGCGCACAGATCGTCCAGGGAAGCCTGGCCGATCAGCAGCAAGGGATAACCGTCGGCAAACCCCACCTGATCGTCATCCCGGCCAAAACCGGGCGCGGTGGAGCGTGCGCGGTCGGTGGGCATATGCACCAGGCGCGTGGGTTTGCCGATGAAGGCGCTGACCCAGGCCGCCGCGGCATCGCCCGCGTCCGGCACGCGCAGGGTGTCGTGCCAGATGGTCACACCGCGCAGCGCGTCGGCGCCGGGCAATGCCACGTCCAATGTCGAGTAGCCAGGTGCGCTGAGGGTCAGGCCGCCCGCCTTGTTCCACAACGCAGTCAATTGGCTCATCTTCGCCACGGCGCGTTGCGTGAGGAATCGCCCGCTGGCTTCGTCTACCAGCATCCAGCGGCGATCCCCTGCCAGCCCGAGCTTGTCGAGGCCAATCTGCTGCAGGGCCTCGGCCTTACCAGACTTTAAGGGGTAACGGTACAACGCACTGAGACGGAGCATGGGACGACATTCCTAGGAAACAAAGTGTCATATCCTAAAGTCAGGCAGGCACTTCGTCCAACATCAGTCGCTGGCGAACCACATCCACCAGCTTGTCCGGCTGGAATTTGGAGAGGAAATTGTCGCAGCCGACCTTCTTCACCATCGACTCATTGAAGCTGCCCGACAGCGAAGTGTGCAGCACCACGTAGAGCCCCCGCAGACGCGGGTCGTTGCGAATTTCGGTGGTGAGGCGGTAGCCGTCCATCTCGGGCATTTCGGCGTCGGTGAAGATCATCAGCAGCTTGTCGGTCATCACCTGACCGGTGTCGGCCCATGCCTTGAGCATGTTCAAGGCCTTGAGGCCGTCGCTGGCAATGTGCATCTTCACGCCCAACTGGCCCAGGGTGTCACGCAACTGCGAGAGCGCCACGTTGGAGTCGTCCACCAGCAGCACCTCGCGGCCACGGGCGCGTTCCAACACCGGGTCTTCGAGTTTTTCACGGGAGACCTTGGCGTTATACGGCACGATTTCAGCGAGGACTTTTTCTACATCGATGATTTCCACCAACTGGTCATCGACCTTGCTGATGGCGGTGAGATAGTGCTGGCGCCCGGCGCTGGCCGGCGGCGGCAGGATGGCTTCCCAATTCATGTTGACGATACGGTCGACACCGCCCACCAGAAACGCCTGCACCGAGCGGTTGTACTCGGTGACGATGATGGTGCTGTTGGGCCCTGGCACCAGCGGACGCATGCCGATGGCCTGGGACAGATCAATCACCGGCAGGGTCTGGCCACGCAGGTTGACCACGCCGCATACAAAGGGATGGCGCTGGGGCATCAGGGTCAACTTGGGCAACTGCAGCACTTCCTGCACTTTGAACACGTTGATCGCGAACAGCTGCCGCCCGAACAGGCGGAACATGAGGATCTCCAGGCGATTCTCACCCACCAATTGCGTGCGTTGATCTACGGTGTCGAGAATGCCGGCCATTGAAAGCTCCTGGTGTGCACGTTGGTTGGCGCTGAGAAGGTGCGCAGTTCATATAGGCAAGTTATCGGCGGCAAGCGCCAGACCTTGACCCCGGTAAAATGCCACGTAAAGGCATTGATGTCACACTGACATCATGCTTTACTGCATCGACCCTCTCACAGGGCTGTGTGACCGCCCACCGGACACTCAAATCCGCATACGGTTCCCTTACATAGGGGATTCCCCTATGCGCAATCAGGCCCAACCTGATATTCGCGATATCTAATAGCCATTAATGTGACGCCATTCTCATTGCATGAATGGAGTCAGGCTTTTGTTTGCCATCCCACGCCCTTGGCCCACCGGCCTTTTAGGCACTCACGTATCGGCAACTAAAGTCGTGTCACCCCGCTCCACTGGGGCTACACACGACTTTCGCGGCCATTTCAATAAACTTCCTACAGGTTTATCGGAATCAGCCTACAAGCCTCAATCATATTTCAGCGCTAGCTTTAAGCCATTCACCCGGTGCGACATTTCATCACCCGAGCTTAAGTTGCGGAGACATGCATGATGAACAGCGCGAAAGAATGGCAAACGGCACTTCCCGAATTTCTGATGGAAGCCGAAATGCTGCTGATCAAATCGCAGGAGTGCTTGAGCCATCTGCATCTGATCCGCAACGACAGCGATGCCATCGACTGCATGAAAATCAGCCTCTCCAAACTCGCCGAAAAGGCCGACAACCTGGCGCTGCAAGCGATCAGCGATTTCTCGCGGCGCCTTCAGGAGCTCATTGCAAACGCCCAGAGCCCCATGCAACTGCACGACCAGGCGTTGGATGCGTTACATGACTGCCTGACGCTGCTGGCCTGGCAAGTGGAGCTGATCGACACGCGCACCGGTGAACTGACCCTGGACGAGAGTGAGCAAACCTCGTTGATCGCGACGGTGACCTTGCAGATTCCGCAAAAGAATTTCAGTCATAAACCGCAGCAGCGCTTGCATCACGGGGCGTGAGCTTTATGTATGTCGTATTTAATCGCTGACATATCCAAAAACGACCGATGATGGCGAAGCAAGAACAAATATCAATTAGCCATCAACGCAAATACGATACAAAACAACTTTAATAATACAACTGCCCTTTTTAACGCTGGGATTAACACCCGGCGTATTTGCATGGGCCATAACCAATCAGGCGACCAACGGTAACAGGGGTGGTACTATGCCTCCCCCGCGAAGTGACTCAACTTCATCATGTTTAAAAACGATTCGGCAGCGTATTCCAAACAGAGCCCGGCCAGCCGGTCTGCGCGCAGCGAACCCTCAGTGGCTCCATCCGCTATGTACGCCAACCTCAAACGACTTTTCTCAAGGTCTGTGTCGCGCAGCAACGCGTGCCGTATCGTCCTCGCGCTGTGCCTGTGTTCGTTGTGTGTGAGCGTATGGGCGTCTGTGCATGCTTCATCCTGGTCGCTACTGATCCTGCTGCTCAACCTGACCGCGCTGGCGATGGTGGGCCTGCACCAATGGCGGTCGCGCACAGCCATCAAGTTTCAGCCCCAGGAATTGGCCGACCGCCTGTTGCAGGTTCAGGAAAACGAGCGCCATCGCCTCAGCCGCGAGCTGCACGACGACATCGGCCAACTGCTCACCGCCGCCAAGCTGCAAAGCGAATGGCTGCAGCGTCGCCTGCCGCCCGAGCTGCAAGCCTCCTGCACGACGCTGTGCAATACCCTCGACGAAACCCTGGCCAAAGTGCGCGACGTGTCCGCCATTCTCAACCCGCGCCAGTTGGCCAGCCTGGGCCTGGAAGCGAGCTTGCGCGCGCACCTGCTCAAGACCCTGGAAAACACCCAGGTGCGCTGGAGCCTGGAATGTCAGCAACGCTTGAACGGTATTCCTGAAGAAATGGCCGTGGCGGCTTTTCGTATCACCCAGGAAGCGGTGACCAACATGCTCCGTCACGCCCAGGCGCACAACCTGCTGGTGCGCCTGCAACGCCTGCCCGAAGGGCTGTCGCTGATGATCTGCGATGACGGCCTGGGCTTTTCGCCCGCCATCGACCCAGGCCTGCAAGGCCAATGCGGCATGGCCGGCATGGCCGAGCGGGTTGACCAACTGGGGGGCACCTTGTCCGTCGGCAGCCAGCCAGGCAAAGGCACGCGGATCGAGGCGCTGTTGCCTTGGGCGCCCCGCGCCTTCGAACGGGCCAGCGCGCCTAAGGTTGTCCAGTGACCTGCACCCTACTCCTGGTGGATGACCACGCGCTGATCCGCGCCGGCGTACGTGCGTTGATCCAGGATATCCCCGACTACAACGTGGTCGGCGAAGCCAACGATGGCGCGCAATTGCTCGAACAATTTCGAGCCCTGCAGCCGGATATCGTGCTGCTGGACCTGTCGATGAAACACACCGGCGGCCTGGATGCCTTGCAGCAGCTCAAGGTTGCCTACCCCACGAGCAAAGTGCTGATCCTGTCGATGCACACCGACCCCGACCTGATCATGCGCGCGCTCGAGTCGGGCGCCCACGGCTACCTGCTCAAGGACATGACCGCCAGCGAGTTGGAACATGCCCTGCGCGCCTTGCGCAACGGCGAGCGCTACCTGAGCCCAGCCATCGCCCACACGGTGATCAACCAGGCGCTGATCCGCAGCCACGGCGCGGCCTTGCCGGTGCGCCATAGCCACAACCTTACGGCGCGCCAGTTGGAGATCCTGCGTTTGATCGTGCGCGGCAAATCCACGCGGGAAATCGCTCACGGCCTGGGCTTGAGCATCAAGACCGTGGAAGCGCATCGTTCGCAGATCATGAAGCGTCTGCAGATTTTCGACGTGGCGGGCCTGGTGTTATTCGCTGTGCGCGAGCAGATCATCAGCCTGGACGACTAGGGGCGAGCCCAGCGGCAGATGCACCCGCAGGGCCTTGGGCAAGGCCTCGAAATGCAGATCGTCGCCTTCCAGCGGCTCGCCATCGAGGTTGATGTACAAGCCTTGCGCGCCCTTGATATTGACCCACGGCAGGCGGGCGCGGACGAACATGGTGTCCAGGCCCCAGCCGTTGCTCATCAATTCGCGCAGGGTGCCGACCACTTCCTGGGGGGCCGGCAGGATGCTGATGTCCAGCAACCCGTCATCGGCCAGCGCACCGGGGCACAGCACGTGCCCGCCGCCGGCCTGGCGCCCGTTGCCGATACCCAGCGCGAGCAGCTCACCTTTCCAATGGAAATCCGGGCCTTCCAGCTCACCGTAGGCGGCCTTCAATTCACTGAAGCGCGACAAACCGGTGAACAGGTAAGCGGCGCCACCGAGGATTTTCTTCAGGTCTTCGGAGGTGTTGGCGGTGACCTGGCTGCCGAAACCGCCAGTGGCCATGTTCAGGAAGATCTGCCCGCCGACCTGTCCGAGGTCGATTGCCCTTGGCTCAACGTCCAGCAACCCCAGGGCGCCGGCCGGCTCCAACGGCACGCCGGCGGCCTTGGCAAAATCATTGGCGGTGCCCAGGGGCATCAACACCAGGCTGGCGTCGGTTTTGGCTTGAGCCATGGCTTCGGCCACATCGCGCAAGGTGCCGTCGCCACCGCCGGCAATGATGTGGGTGTAACCGTCGGCCAGGGCTTGAGTGACCAGGCGCTGGGCATCGCCGCCCTCCCAGGTCACCCGCACCGCCAGCTCCCAACCCTGCTCACGTCGAGCCAGCACGGCCGCACGCACGTCCTCGTTGAGGGCTTGTTTGCCGTGAAGGATCAACAGGGCTTTGGGGGTGGGCATGACGGAATCTCCTGGGTCAAAGGTGCTTGCAGGATGTGACCTTTGCAGAGGGGAAAAAAGTCTGTCCGGGTAGGAAATTAAATTGACTCGGCATGCCGTCAGCGCCCGAGTCCAAAATAAAGCCGCCACAAAAACCTGAAGCGGCTCCACATTCCTGATCCGGGGCAAACGCTTTAGCTCTTGTGCAACTTACTCATCAACTGCGCCTCAGCCTGGGTCAGCCCACACGACTGCGTCAGCTCATCCACCGTCGCGCCCATGCCCACCAGCTTGGCGGCCTGGGCGAATGACAAGTTCGCAGGGTCACGCTGCTCCAGCTGCACCAACTTGTCCGGCAATGGCCCAAGAATCGCGCGCAGTTCATGCACTTCATCCCCGACCCGCACGGCGCTCTGCTGGAAGTGATCAACGCGCTTGACCAGCTCCAGAATGCGCCGGTCGCGCACCGCGTCACGCTCGGCCTGTTGCATGGCCAACTCGCGCTGCTGGCGCACGTAGCGCAGCACAAACGCCAAAGTCCCGGCCCACAACAGGGCCAGGACAATTACCGCCGCCTCAAGGAACAATCAGATGCTCTCCAGTTCCGACCACTCTTCTTCGCTCATCATTTTGTCCAGCTCAACCAGAATCAACAGCTCGTTGTTCTTGTTGCACACGCCCTGGATAAACTTGGCGGATTCTTCGTTGCCCACGTTCGGCGCGGTTTCCACTTCCGACTGGCGCAGGTAAACCACTTCGGCCACGCTGTCGACCATGATCCCGACCACTTGCTTGTCGGCTTCGATGATCACGATGCGCGTGTTGTCGTTGACATCGGTCGGCGCCAGGCCGAAGCGCTGACGGGTGTCGATCACCGTCACCACGTTGCCGCGCAGGTTGATGATGCCCAGCACGTAGCTCGGTGCACCCGGGACCGGGGCGATCTCGGTGTAGCGCAGCACTTCCTGCACGCGCATCACGTTAATGCCGTAGGACTCGTTGTCCAGTTTGAAGGTCACCCATTGCAGGATCGGATCATCCAAACCTTGTGCGGACGCTGACTTATTCATGCTTCTGACCCCTCAAATGCCGCTATCGACGGCGTGTGTGCTATTCGGGCCGCGCAACCGCGCGACCTTTATTGTTTAATCAACTGCGTAGGTTCTGCGGCATCGTTTTGACGGCGCCACTGGCGATCAACTCGGCCAGTTCGGCGACGTCGAGCAACGCGCACATGTGTTCAATCACGGTGCCCGCCAACCACGGCCGTTGGCCACGATGGCTGCGCCATTTGATTTCGTTCGGGTCCAGGCGCAACGAGCGGCTGACCTGATGCACCGCCAACCCCCACTCGTAGCCCTGCACGGAAATTACGTACTGCAGGCCCTGGCGGAAGTCGTCGCGGTAACGGTCAGGCATCACCCAGCGCGCGGTGTCCAGCACCTTGAGATTGCCGGCCTGGCTGGGCAGGATGCCGAGGAACCACTCCGGCTGCCCGAACAGCGGCGTCAGCTCCTGGCCTTCCAGGGAATAGATCGAGCCCAGGCACACCAGCGGCACCGCCAGGGTCAACCCGGCGACGTCGAACAGCAGGCACTCGAACGGCTCGGCGGCCCACGACGGGCGACCGTCGCCGGTCACCGGCGGCGGCGTGATGCTAGGCGGCAGGTGCACCTGCACGATCGGCTCCACCACCACCGGCGCCACGACTTCAGGCGTGACCGGCACCACCACCAGCGGCGCCTCGACTTCAGGCGTGATCGGCACCACCACGGGCGGCGCCTCGACGTGTGCATCGCGGGCCTGTTCCTCAAGCACCGCCAGTTGGAACTCATCCAGCGCAGCGTCGGGCTCGACGGCCGGCTCCGGCACCACGATCGGTTCCGGCAGTTCTTCGGCCGTCGCATCCTGCAGCAAGGCATCCAGGTAGGATTCCAGCGCCAGTTGCGGCCGCGTCTTGAATTGAAGAGGACGATTCATCACGCCACCTGCGCCACAAGCTGCTGAGACAGCAGGTGCTTGAGTAACGCCCGGTACGCCAGCACGCCCCGGCTCTTGCCGTCGAATTGCGACGGCGTAAGCCCCGCGCGGCTGGCGTCACGCAGGCGCGTGTCCACCGGGATATAGCCGTTCCAGATGGTTTCCGGGTAGGCATCGCGCAGTACGCGCAGGGTGCCGAGGGACGCCTGGGTACGGCGGTCGAACAAGGTCGGCACAATGCTGAACGGCAGCGCCTGTTTGCGCGAACGGTTGATCATCGCCAGGGTGCTGACCATGCGCTCCAGGCCTTTGACGGCCAGGTGCTCAGTCTGTACCGGGATCACCAACTGCTGGCTGGCCGCCAAGGCATTGACCATCAGCACGCCGAGCAAGGGCGGGCTGTCGATGATCGCGTAGTCGAAGTCCTGCCACAGTTGCGCCAGGGTCTTGGCGATCACCAGGCCCAGGCCGCTCTGGCCCGGCGACTGGCGCTCGAGGGTGGCCAGGGCGGTGCTGGACGGCAGCAGCGAAATACTGTCATTGCTGGTGGGCAGCAACAGTTGCCCAGGCAGGTCGCTCGGCACGCTGCCCTTGTGCAGGAACAGGTCGTAGCAACTGTGTTCCAGCGCATCCGGGTCGTAGCCGAAATAGCTGGTCATGGAGCCGTGGGGGTCCAGGTCGACCACGACCACGCGCTTGCCTGCCTCGGCCAGCAAGCCGGCTAAAGCGATGGACGTGGTGGTCTTGCCGACTCCACCCTTTTGATTGGCAACTGCCCAGACTCTCATTCGGTTGATTCCTCCCGGTGGGCACAGGCGCGACCGAGACATTGCATGGGTTATAAAGCCGGTGACGGAGAATTGACGGAGCTTGCCCGCACCGACGGCTTTGCAAGGGCCGGTGCAGTTTGTGTGCCAGCGCGCCTTAATGCCGCGTCCGGTGTTGCATTCGCTGTGCCGGTGCCGGTCAGGCTGCGGCGTACATCCAGGTTACGTGACACCACCAGCACCACCCGCCGGTTGCGCGCACGGCCTTCAACCGTGGCGTTATTGGCCACCGGCTGGAATTCACCGTAGCCCACCGAAGCTAGGCGCTGGGGGTTCACACCCTGCATCGCCAGCATGCGCACGATGCTCGCCGCGCGGGCCGAAGACAGTTCCCAGTTGGTCGGGTACTGCACGGTGGCGATCGGCAAATTGTCGGTAAAGCCCTCGACGTGGATCGGGTTTTCAAACGGTTTGAGGATCGCCGCCACCTTGTCGATGATGGTGAAGGCCTGGTCGCTAGGCAACGCATCGGCGCTGGCGAACAACAGGCTGGAATTCAACTCGATCTCCACCCACAGCTCATTGCCGCGCACGGTCATCTGGTTGGAACTGATCAGGTCGCCAAAGGCGGCGCTGATATCGTCGGCGATGCTTTTGAGCGGGTCGCTGGTACCGCCGATACCGGCGGCGGTTTCATCGCTGTCGCTGACCAGCGGCTTGGCCGGGGTCACGGTCTTGGGCCGCTCGTCGCCGATGGGAATCGGCTTGAGCGCGCGCTCCGAATCGTTGAACACCCCCACCAATGCCTGGGAAATGATCTTGTACTTGCCTTCGTTGACCGACGAGATCGAGTACATCACCACGAAAAACGCGAACAGCAAGGTGATGAAATCCGCGTAGGACACCAGCCAGCGCTCATGGTTGACGTGTTCCTCGGGCTCGCGACGGCGACGGCTCACAGGTAACAACCTCTCTGACCAACAGTGACCGCTTCACTGTGAGTGGCCGCTTCACCGTGAGTGGCCGCCTCACTGTGAGTGACCGCTTCACCGTGAGTGACCGCTTCACCGTGAGTGACCGCTTCACTGTGAGTGACCGCTTCACCGTGAGTGACCGCTTCACTGTGAGTGGCCGCTTCAATGTGAGTGGCCGCTTCACTGTGAGTGACCGCTTCACCGTGAGTGGCCGCTTCACCGTGAGTGGCCGCCTCACTGTGAGTGACCGCTTCACTGTGAGTGACCGCTTCACCGTGAATGACCGCTTCACTGTGGTTGTGGCGAGCGAGCTTGCTCGCGCTGGGGCGCGCAGCGGCCCCAAACCCAGACGCCGCGAGCTGTCTGAAAGAACGCATTGCCTGGATTGGGGCGGCTGCACAGCCCGGCGCGAGCAAGCTCGCTCGCCACAGCCACAGGTCGATGTTCATGTGCATCAGTCCGAGAAGCCCTGGAGCTTCAATTCGATGGAGCGCGGGTTCTCGCCCTCGGCGATCGACAGGATGCCTTCGAGCAGCATTTCGCGGTAACGGGACTGGCGCATGGCAATCGACTTGAGCTTGCTCGCCACCGGCAACAACACCAGGTTGGCGCTCGCTACGCCATAGATGGTGGCGACAAACGCCACGGCAATGCCGCTGCCCAGTTGCGAAGGGTCGGCCAGGTTGCCCATTACGTGGATCAGGCCCATCACCGCGCCGATGATGCCGATGGTCGGCGCGTAGCCGCCCATGCTTTCAAAGACTTTGGCCGCATTGATGTCGCGGCTTTCCTGGGTGTAGAAATCCACCTCGAGGATGCTGCGGATCGCTTCCGGCTCGGCGCCGTCCACCAGCAGCTGCAAGCCCTTGCGGGCGTAGCTGTCGGGCTCGGCATCGGCCACGCCTTCCAGGCCCAGCAAGCCTTCCTTGCGTGCGGTGAGGCTCCAGTTGACCACGCGGTCGATGCCGCCCGGCATGTCGACCCGTGGCGGGAAAATGATCCAGACCAGAATCTGCATGGCGCGCTTGAACGAATTCAGCGGCGACTGCAACAACGCCGCGCCCACGGTGCCACCGATCACGATCAGCGCCGCCGGGCCGTTGGCCAAGGCGCCTAGGTGGCCGCCTTCCAGGTAGTTGCCGCCGATGATGGCGACAAACGCCAGGGTGATGCCGATCAGGCTCAAGACATCCATCAGAGACAGGCCTCCACCAGATGCTTGCCGATGTCGTCCAGGCTATAGACCGCATCGGCCAGGTCGGCCTTGACGATCGCCATCGGCATGCCATAAATCACGCAACTGGCTTCGTCCTGGGCCCAGATGGCGCTGCCGCCCTGCTTGAGCAGGCGCGCGCCTTCACGGCCGTCGGCGCCCATGCCGGTGAGCACCACCGCCAGAACTTTGTCGCCGTAGGACTTGGCCGCCGAACCGAAGGTGATATCCACGCACGGCTTGTAGTTCAGGCGCTCATCGCCCGGCAGGATTTTGATCGCGCCACGGCCGTCCACCATCATTTGCTTGCCACCGGGGGCCAGCAGCGCCAGGCCAGGGCGCAGGATGTCGCCATCCTCGGCTTCCTTGACGCTGATGCGGCACAGCTTGTCCAGGCGCTCGGCGAAGGCCTTGGTGAAGGCGGCGGGCATGTGTTGCACCAGCACGATCGGCGCCGGGAAGTTGGCCGGCAGTTGGGTCAATACACGCTGCAAGGCCACCGGCCCGCCGGTGGACGTACCGATAGCCACCAGCTTGTAGGCCTTGCGCTTGGGCGCGGGCGAATGGGTGCTCGGCGCCGCTGTGCGGGTGGGCGCTGCTGGCGCGGGCCGGGCTGCCGGTGCGGGCGCGGTGCGGCTGAACGACGACGTTGGCGCGGCCGCGGGTGCGGGCGTGGGCGTGGGCGTCGTTGTCGGCGCAGGCGCGCTGAACAGGCTGCGGCGGTTACTGCGCGAAATGCTGTGCACCTTCTCGCACAGCATCTGTTTGACCTTCTCGGGGTTGCGCGAGATGTCTTCGAAATTCTTCGGCAGGAAGTCCACCGCGCCGGCATCCAGGGCGTCCAGGGTGACCCGGGCGCCTTCGTGGGTGAGCGAGGAGAACATCAGCACCGGTGTCGGGCAACGCTGCATGATATGACGCACGGCGGTGATGCCATCCATCATCGGCATCTCGTAGTCCATGGTGATCACGTCCGGCTTCAACGCAATGGCTTGATCGATCGCCTCTTTGCCGTTGGTGGCCGTGCCGACTACCTGGATCGTTGGATCGGCGGAAAGAATCTCCGAGACGCGGCGGCGGAAGAAACCCGAATCATCCACCACCAAGACCTTGACTGCCATAAACACTCCGTTAGACGGGGCAGGCACTACCGCCCTGCCCCGCCAGAATCAAATACGCCGTGCGGCGTAACGCTTGAGCATGCTCGGAACATCGAGAATCAGCGCGATCCGACCGTCACCGGTGATGGTCGCACCCGACATGCCCGGGGTTCCCTGCAGCATTTTGCCCAAAGGCTTGATGACCACTTCTTCCTGGCCGACCAGTTGATCGACCACAAAGCCGATGCGCTGGGTGCCCACCGACAGAATCACCACATGCCCTTCGCGCTGCTCTTCATGCTTGGCCGAAGCCACCAGCCAGCGCTTGAGGTAGAACAATGGCAATGCCTTGTCGCGCACGATCACCACTTCCTGGCCGTCCACCACATTGGTGCGCGACAGGTCGAGGTGGAATATCTCGTTGACGTTGACCAGCGGGAAGGCGAAAGCCTGGTTGCCCAGCATCACCATCAGGGTCGGCATGATCGCCAGAGTCAACGGCACCTTGATGACGATCTTCGAGCCCTGGCCTTTGGTCGAGTAGATATTGATCGAGCCGTTAAGCTGGCTGATCTTGGTCTTCACCACGTCCATGCCGACGCCACGGCCGGACACGTCGGAAATCTCGGTCTTGGTCGAGAAGCCGGGGGCAAAGATCAGGTTGTAGCATTCGGTGTCAGTCAGGCGGTCGGCGGCGTCCTTGTCCATCACGCCGCGCTTGACCGCGATATTGCGCAAAATGGCCGGGTCCATGCCTTTGCCGTCATCGGTGATCGACAGCAGGATATGGTCGCCCTCTTGCTCCGCTGCCAGAATCACCTTGCCGCCACGGGTCTTGCCCGAGGCTTCGCGTTCTTCCGGGGTTTCGATGCCGTGGTCGACGGCGTTGCGCACCAAGTGGACCAGCGGGTCGGCCAGGGCCTCGACGAGGTTTTTGTCGAGGTCGGTTTCTTCACCCACCAGCTCAAGATTGATTTCTTTCTTGAGCTGGCGCGCCAGGTCGCGCACCAGGCGCGGGAAACGGCCGAAGACTTTCTTGATCGGCTGCATGCGCGTTTTCATCACCGCGGTTTGCAGGTCGGCGGTGACCACGTCAAGGTTCGACACGGCCTTCTGCATGGCTTCGTCGCCACTGTTCAGGCCCAGGCGCACCAGGCGGTTACGCACCAGCACCAGTTCGCCGACCATGTTCATGATGTCGTCCAGGCGCGCGGTGTCCACGCGCACGGTGGTTTCGGCTTCACTGGCAGGTTTTTCGGCAACCGGCGCGGCGGCACGCGCCGGGGCTGGCGCGGCAGCCGGTGCAGGCGCAGGCTTGGCGACCGGCGCCGCAGCTTTGGCGGCAACCGGTGCGGCCGCAGCAACGGCGGCGGCCGGGGCCACTTCGGTGAATTTGCCTTTGCCGTGCAGCTCGTCCAGCAACGCTTCGAATTCGTGGTCGGAGATCAGCCCGTCAGCGGCCGGTTCGGCCTTCCCGGCGGGGGCGGCGGGCGCGGCTGCAGCGGCCGCAACTTCCGGCAAGGCTTGAGCAACAAACGTGCCTTTGCCATGCAGTTGATCGAGCAACGCCTCGAATTCGTCGTCGGTGATATCGGTGCTGGCGTTGGCATTGGCGTTGGCATTGGCGCTGGCTGCCGGCGCTTGCGGCGCAGCGGCCGGTGCCGTGGTGCCGGCCGCGAACTGGCCTTTGCCATGCAGCTGGTCCAGCAAGGATTCGAATTCCGCGTCGGTAATGTCTTCGCTGGTCGGCGTGGCAACCGGTGCAGCCGCAGCCGGTGCCTCAGCTTCAGCCTTGACCGCATTGAGCGAATCGAGCAGCTGTTCGAACTCGCTGTCGGTCACATCGGCTTCGGCCTGCACCACAGGTTCCGGTTCGGCTTGCACAGCCGGCGCTTGCGCAGCCGGTTCGGCCAGGCGAGCCAGGGCGGCGAGCAGTTCCGGGGTGGCGGCAGTGATCGGAGCACGTTCGCGCACTTCGCTGAACATGCCGTTGACCGCATCCAGTGCTTCGAGAATTACGTCCATCAGTTCCGAGTCAACCTGACGTTCACCCTTGCGCAGGATGTCGAACACGTTCTCGGCGATGTGACAGCACTCCACCAGCTCATGGAGCTGGAGGAAGCCGGCGCCCCCTTTTACAGTGTGAAAACCGCGAAAAATTGCATTGAGCAGGTTCGCATCATCCGGACGGCTTTCCAGCTCGACCAGTTGTTCGGACAGTTGCTCTAAAATTTCGCCGGCCTCTACAAGGAAATCCTGAAGGATTTCTTCATCGGCGCCGAAGCTCATGGGTGTGCTCCTTAGAAGCCTAAACTGGATAACAGGTCATCTACGTCATCCTGACCTGACATAACGTCTTCACGTTTATCGGCATGAATCTGCGGACCTTCACCCTTGGCGAGATGTTTTTGTGGATCTTTTTCCGAGAGGATCGCTTCGCGGTCATGTTCGATGCCGGCAAAGCGGTCTACCTGGCCTGCCATCAACACCAATTTGAGCAAGTTGCTTTCCACTTCGGTGACCAATTGGGTCACACGCTTGATCACCTGGCCGGTGAGGTCCTGGTAATCCTGGGCGAGCAGAATGTCGTTGAGGTTGCTGGAAACCGTGCGGTTTTCCTGCTCGCTGCGTGACAAGAACCCTTCGACCCGACGCGCCAATTCACGAAACTCTTCAGCCCCGACTTCACGGCGCATGAAACGGCCCCAGTCAACGCTCAAGGCCTGGGCTTCAGTGGCCATGCCGTTGACCAGAGGCGTGGCGTTTTCCACCAGGTCCATGGTGCGGTTGGCGGCCGCCTCGGTCAGCCTGACCACATAGGACAGGCGCTCGGTGGCGTCGGTGATTTGCGAAATTTCTTCGGCCTGGGGCATGCGCGGGTCAATCTGGAAATTGACGATCGCACTGTGCAGCTCGCGTGTGAGCTTGCCCACTTCCTGGTACAGGCCGCGATCACGGGTCTGGTTAAGCTCATGGATCAACTGCACCGCATCGGCGAACTGGCCTTTTTCCAGGCTGTCGACCAACCGGTGAGCATGTTTTTTCAGGGTCGACTCAAAGTCGCCCTGTGACGTTTCGTTATGCTCCATAGCTCCCCCGTGGCAGCATCAATGACCGATGCGTTCGAAGATTTTTTCAATCTTCTCTTTCAAGGCCAGTGCAGTGAATGGCTTGACCACGTAGCCGTTGACCCCGGCTTGGGCGGCTTCGATGATCTGTTCACGCTTGGCTTCGGCAGTCACCATCAACACAGGCAGGGTGCGCAGTTTGTCATCGGCGCGCACATGGCGCAGCAAATCAATACCGGTCATGCCTGGCATGTTCCAGTCGGTCACCAGAAAGTCGATGCTCCCGCTGTTGAGGATCGGAATCGCGGTTATCCCGTCATCCGCCTCGACCGTGTTGGTGAACCCAAGGTCACGCAACAGGTTTTTTATGATCCGCCGCATCGTTGAGAAGTCATCAACGATGAGGATTTTCATGTTCTTGTCCAATTCGACCTCCAAGCAGTCTTAAACGCGCCCAGCACCTGGACACGCCACTTCAATCAACAGGCGTTACACAAAAAGGATTGCCCAGGGCACCACGGAACGAGCCCGCGAAGGCCGAAGCCCTCGCGGTAGCGTCTGCAGTGTCCCCACACTGCCTGTCAGCGCGCGCGCCACTCTCCCAACCGCCCCCGCAAGCGGGCCGCGCACTGGCTATGCAATTGGCTGACACGCGATTCGCTGACCCCCAGGACCTCACCGATTTCCTTGAGGTTCAGCTCCTCGTCGTAGTACAGCGCCAACACCAGGCGCTCGCGCTCCGGCAAGTTGGCAATGGCGTCCGCCAACGCCCCCTGGAAACGCTCATCTTCCAGATCGCGCGACGGTTCCATATGCGCACTCGCGCCGTCCTCGTGCAGCCCTTCATGTTCGCCGTCCTGCAACAGGTCGTCGAAACTGAACAATCGGCTGCCCAAGGTATCGTTCAAAATCCCGTAGTAATCGTCGAGACTCAATTGGAGTTCGGCCGCAACTTCGTGATCTTTAGCGTCACGACCGGTTTTAGCTTCAATTGCACGAATTGCGTCACTGACCATTCGCGTATTGCGGTGTACCGAACGTGGCGCCCAGTCACCTTTACGCACCTCATCAAGCATCGCGCCACGGATACGAATACCCGCATACGTTTCGAAACTGGCGCCCTTGCTCGCGTCGTATTTGGTCGACACTTCGAGCAGGCCGATCATGCCGGCCTGGATCAGGTCTTCAACCTGCACACTGGCAGGCAGGCGCGCCAACAGGTGATAGGCAATGCGCTTGACCAGCGGCGCATAGCGCTCGATCAATTCGCCCTGGCTGTCGCGTGCCGACTTTTTGTAAAGGTTGTAGCCGCTTGATGTCATAGCACAGGTCCCGCGCTCGTCTGATGCACCAGTCGCTCGACGAAAAACTCCAGATGCCCCCGAGGGTTGGCAGGCAGCGGCCAGGTATCGACCTTCTGGGCAATGGCCTTGAACGCCAGTGCGCACTTGGAACGAGGGAACGCTTCGTAGACCGCACGCTGCTTTTGCACGGCCTTGCGCACACACTCGTCATAGGGAACTGCGCCGACGTATTGTAAGGCGACATCGAGGAAGCGATCCGTGACCTTGGTCAACTTGGCGAACAGGTTGCGCCCTTCCTGCGGGCTCTGGGCCATGTTGGCCAGGACGCGGAAGCGGTTCATGCCGTAGTCACGGTTAAGCAGTTTGATCAGGGCGTAGGCGTCGGTGATCGAGGTGGGTTCGTCGCAGACCACCAGCAGCACTTCCTGGGCGGCGCGAACAAAGCTGACCACCGACTCGCCGATCCCGGCGGCGGTGTCGATCACCAGTACGTCGAGGTTGTCGCCGATATCGCTGAAGGCCTGGATCAGGCCGGCATGCTGCGCCGGGCTCAGGTGCACCATGCTCTGGGTGCCCGAGGCGGCCGGCACGATGCGGATACCACCGGGGCCCTGGAGCAGCACATCGCGCAGCTCACAGCGGCCTTCGATCACATCGGCAAGCGTGTGTTTGGGTGTCAGCCCCAGCAGAACGTCCACGTTCGCCAGGCCCAGGTCAGCATCCAGCAGCATGACGCGGCGGCCAAGCTCTGCCAGGGCCAGGGACAAATTCACTGACACATTAGTTTTTCCGACGCCACCTTTGCCGCCGGTCACCGCGATCACCTGTACGGGATGCATGCTGCCCATTTTATTTCTTTACCTTGTCTTGCTTAGACGCAGGCTACATGGCTTGGCCGCGTGTATCGCTTGCAGGCCATCGATGTAGGTACATTTCACGGTGTTCATCCTGCCCTATCCCACCCGTTTTGCCGGGTGGTGATAAAGGTCGGCGAACATATCGGCCATCGCTTCCTCGCTAGGCTCGTCTTGCATTTGCACACTGACAGCACGGCTGACCAACTGATGACGGCGCGGCAGATGCAAATCATCCGGGATCCGCGGCCCGTCGGTCAGGTAGGCGACCGGTAATTCATGACTGATTGCCAGGCTCAGCACTTCGCCCAGGCTGGCGGTTTCATCCAGCTTGGTCAGGATGCAACCGGCCAGACCGCAGCGTTTATAGCTGTGGTAGGCAGCGGTAAGAACTTGTTTCTGGCTGGTGGTTGCAAGCACCAGATAATTTTTTGACTTGATGCCTCGCCCGGCCAAGCTCTCGAGCTGCATGCGCAGGGCCGGGTCGCTGGCTTGCAGGCCGGCGGTATCGATCAACACCACGCGCTTGCGCAGCAGCGGGTCGAGGGCGTTGGCCAGGGACTGGCCCGGGTCGACGTGGGTCACCGGCACATTGAGGATGCGGCCCAACGTCCTGAGTTGTTCCTGGGCGCCGATGCGGTAGCTGTCCATGCTCACCAGTGCGATATTCGAAGCGCCGTACTTGAGCACATAACGCGCGGCCAGCTTGGCCAGCGTGGTGGTCTTGCCCATGCCGGCGGGGCCGACCATGGCGATCACGCCGCCTTCTTCCAGGGGTTCGATTTCCGGGGTGGCGATCATCCGCGCCAGGTGCGCCAGCAGCATGCGCCAGGCCTGGCGCGGCTCTTCGACTTCGGCGGTGAGCGCCAGCAGGTCACGGGACAACGGGCCGGACAAGCCGATGCGTTGCAGGCGACGCCACAGGTTGGCTTGTTGCGGCTTGCTGCCTTGCAGTTGAGTCCAGGCCAGCGAACCCAGCTGCACTTCGAGCAGCTCGCGCAGGCCATTGAGTTCAAAACGCATCGAATCGAGCGCGCGCTGGTCGACTGCGGCGGCCGGGGCTGGCGCTGCGGGGCGTGGCGGTTCGATAAAAGTAGGCTCCACCAGCGGCTCGGCGGCGGTCAGGGGCAGGCCGGCGAACAATTGGCGGTTGGTGGTGGCATCGCTGTCGCCGCGCATGCTCAGTTCGGCCTGGGCCGAGACGATGCGCGAAGCAGTCTTGCGCAGCTCGTCTTCAAGCTCCATGTTCGGCACACGCGGAGCCAGGGCCTGAGGCGTGTAATCCAGGGCAGCCGTCAGCTCGACACCGCCGGCAATACGACGGTTACCGATAATCGCGGCATCGGCGCCCAGCTCATCGCGGACCAACTTCATGGCCTGACGCATATCGGCGGCGAAAAAACGCTTCACTTGCATAACCCACTACCCTCAGCCGTTGGGCCCTACTGTCGCGACGATAGTCACTTGCTTATTGTCAGGAATTTCCTGGTAAGCCAACACGTGCAAATTCGGTACTGCCAGGCGTCCAAAGCGCGACAACATCGCGCGGACCGGGCCGGCCACCAGCAGAATCACCGGCTGGCCCTGCATTTCCTGGCGCTGCGCGGCTTCGATCAACGAACGCTGCAGCTTTTCAGCCATGCTCGGCTCCAGCAAAACACCTTCTTCCTGGCCTTGCCCTGCCTTCTGAATACTATTGAGCAATATTTGTTCCAACCTTGGCTCCAAGGTGATAACAGGCAGCTCAGACTCAACGCCTACAATGCTTTGCACGATTGCGCGGGACAAACCGACGCGCACCGCGGCCACCAGCGCGGCGGTATCTTGACTCTTGGCGGCGTTGTTGGCGATGGCCTCGGCAATGCTGCGAATATCCCGTACCGGCACTTGTTCGGCGAGCAAGGCTTGCAGCACCTTGAGCAACTGCGACAACGACAGCACGCCCGGCACCAGCTCTTCGGCCAGCTTCGGCGAGGCTTTGGCCAGCAAACCCATCAATTGCTGGACTTCCTCGTGGCCGATCAGCTCGTGGGAGTGCTTGTAGAGAATCTGGTTGAGGTGGGTTGCGACCACGGTACTGGCGTCGACCACGGTATAACCGAGGGACTGCGCCTGGCTGCGCTGGCTGACTTCGATCCACACCGCTTCCAGGCCAAAAGCCGGATCTTTGGCGGTGATGCCGTTCAGCGTACCGAATACCTGGCCGGGGTTGATCGCCAGTTCGCGGTCCGGGTAGATCTCGGCTTCGGCCAGGATCACGCCCATCAAGGTCAGGCGGTAGGCGCTGGGCGCCAGGTCGAGGTTGTCACGGATATGCACGGTGGGCATCAAGAAGCCCAGGTCCTGGGACAGCTTCTTGCGCACGCCCTTGATCCGCGCCAGCAATTGCCCACCCTGGTTGCGGTCTACCAGCGGAATCAGGCGGTAGCCGACTTCCAGGCCGATCATGTCGATGGGGGTCACGTCGTCCCAGCCCAGCTCCTTGGTTTCCTGGGCACGGGCCGGCGATGGCAGCAGTTCCTGCTGGCGCGCGACCTCTTGCAAGGCCTGGACCTTGACCGCATTCTGCTTTTTCCAGAACAGGTAGGCACCGCCGCCCGCCATGGCCGCCATGCTCAGAAACGAGACGTGAGGCATGCCCGGCACGATGCCCATGATCGCCATGATGCCCGCAGCCACGGCCAGCGCCTTGGGAGAGGCGAACATCTGGCGGCTGATCTGCTTGCCCATGTCTTCGGAGCCCGACGCACGGGTCACCATGATCGCGGCGGCTGTGGATAACAACAGTGATGGCAATTGCGCCACTAAACCGTCACCGATGGTCAGCAAGGCATATACCTTGCCCGCATCGCCGAAAGTCATGCCGTGCTGGAAGATACCCACGGCGATGCCGCCGATGAGGTTGATAAACAGGATCAACAGGCCCGCGATGGCGTCACCGCGCACAAATTTGCTGGCGCCGTCCATGGAGCCATAGAACTCGGCTTCCTGGGCCACTTCCAGGCGACGCGATTTGGCCTGGTTCTGGTCGATAAGGCCGGCGTTGAGGTCGGCGTCAATGGCCATCTGCTTACCGGGCATGGCGTCGAGGGTAAACCGCGCGCTCACCTCGGAGATCCGCCCGGCGCCCTTGGTCACCACCACGAAGTTGATGATCATCAGGATCGCGAACACTACGATACCGACTACGTAGTTACCGCCGATCACCACTTCGCCGAAAGCCTGGATCACCTTACCGGCGGCGGCGTGGCCGTCCTGGCCGTGAAGCATCACCACGCGGGTGGACGCCACGTTCAACGCCAGGCGCAGCAGGGTCGCCACCAGCAGGATGGTTGGGAACACCGCGAAATCCAGCGGCCGCAGGGCGTACACGCACACCAGCAGCACCACCACCGACAGGGCGATGTTGAAGGTGAAGAACACGTCCAAAAGGAACGGCGGCATCGGCAACATCATCATTGCCAGCATCACCAGCAGCAACAACGGCACACCCAGATTGCCCCGCGACAGGTCAGTCAGGGTGCCACGGGCCGTGCTGAGCATTTGAGAGCGATCTACCACCGGTACTCCTCGAAACTTCAAGCAAACTTTTGACGCCAAGAGGCGACTTGCAGGCGGTATTGCAAGAAGCCTTCCAACTTTGGTTCCGGGCGTGGACAACCTTACAAGCGACCGAGCTCACAGGGTGTAAACCGATTCCAATGTGGGAGCGGGCTTGCTCGCGAAGGCGGTGGGTCAATCAATGGATATGCGCGCTGACCCACCGCTTTCGCGAGCAAGCCCGCTCCCACAGTTGGATTTGTGTATAGCCAGGTACCGCCGAGGAAATTTCCGATAGGTTATTGCGGTTGCCCCCAGGAAGCCGACTCCCTAGTCTCCGTACACCGCTGCAAACGCAGCGGCCGGGCGTCGCAATGGCATCAGCACCGAAGACCTGGGTCAACCTCAGCGAAACCCTCGCCTTGGCCAATGCACTCAGCTGCGACCTGGCTTTTGACCTGGAGGGCTCGAAACGAGAGGAATTGCCTGGCATTGCGCAGTTGATCGAACTGGCGCGGTTGCTGGCTGATCGCGTGCACGCCGGCACCGGCCTGGCGACGGGCGCCAGCATCTGATAACACAGCCCTCTCCCACATTTCGGGCTGTGTTTTACCTGGGAATAATTGGGTGAGCTTTTAAACAGGCCGTATTTTCTCGGCCTGTGGGCCTTTTGCACCTTGTATGATCTCAAAC
>NZ_JASLAW010000256.1 GCF_030147005.1 Pseudomonas sp. | reverse complement strand
TTGAGCTCGAGCGAGCGATGGGCTGAATAACGGTGCAGATAAACCGTGACCCCAATAATGGTCACGTGGGTCATCAACAACGTGACTGCCACCAGTTGCCAGGCTGACAGGTCAAGAAAACCGTTGTACCACATAGGCTGTATGGCCCTCAGATAAAGTAAAAAACAGCTCACGCATTATCACTAAGCCTACAGAGAAAACCAGCCGCCCTTTCAGATAGAAGTGACTGGATGTTTCTTATTCTATAATCCCCAGCCTTCGTAGGGCGATTCTGTTTTTTGGTAAGGATTACTGACCATATGCTGTTTTCATACCGAGGAGCCCTACGTGCGGGGCTGGTGTACCTGCTGATTTCGATTGTATGGCTCAGGCTTAGCCACCAATTATTGATCAACTTTATCGATGAACCCCAGGCCCTGGCGCATTGGCTGCAACTGCGCGGCTATGTCTGGGTAGGCCTGAGCGCGCTGGCTATTTACCTGATGGGCATAGGTTTTGCGCGTGCCCACCAGCTGCAACAGCCCCTGAAAGAAAACCGTGAACGCCTGCAGCAGGCCGCTGCGGTGTTTGATTGCACCCGCGAAGGGGTGCTGGTCACCGACGCTCAGGGGCTGATCGTGCACGTTAATCGGGCGTTTATGGAGATCACCGGATACCGGCGCGAAGACGTCATGGGTCAGCCACCCAGCCTGTTCAAGTCCGGGCGCCATTCGTCGAATTTTTATCAGCAGATGTTCCAGATCCTCGAGCGCAGCGGCGAATGGAGCGGCGAAATCTGGAATCGACGCAAAAGCGGAGAAATTTACCCGCAGTGGCAAACCATCCGCGTAATCCGTGATGAGCGAGGCCGCATCAGCCACTACGTCGCCGTGTTCTCGGATATCAGCGCCATCAAGGATTCCGAATACGAGCTGGCGCACCTGGCTCACCACGACCCGCTGACCGGCCTGCCCAACCGCCTGTTGTTCACCGACCGCGCCGAGCAGGCGCTGGCTTCGGCGCAAGTGCACAAGCGTGGCTGTGCGTTGCTGTTGCTGGACCTGGACCACTTCAAGATCATCAATGACAGCCTGGGCCACAACGTTGGAGACCAACTGCTCAAACTGGTGGCCGACCGGCTCAAGGGGCTGTTCGGGCCTGGGGTGACCCTGGCGCGGCTGGGCGGCGACGAGTTCGCCGTGCTGGCGGAAAGTTGCCCACAGGTGTTGCAGGCTGCGGCCCTTGCGCAGCGCATGCTTGAGGCCATGAAGGAGCCGTTTGTTTTTGACGGCAACCAGCTGTTTATCAGCGCCAGCATCGGCATCAGCCTGTTCCCCAGCGATGCTCGGAGCGCCGAGCAATTGTTGCGCAACGCTGATTCGGCCTTGTTCAAGGCCAAGCACGCCGGCCGTGAAGGCTACGCCTTGTACACCGAGGAGCTGACGGCTCATGCGCAGAACCGTGTGGAAATCGCCAGCGAATTGCGCCGCGCCCTCGACCAGCAGGAACTGCGCGTCTATTACCAACCGGTGCACGGCCTGCATGACAGCCGTTTGGTTGGCGTCGAAGCGCTGGTGCGCTGGCAGCATCCGCAACGCGGTCTGGTGCCGCCGGGTGAGTTTATCCCGATCGCCGAGCGCACCGGGTTGATCGCCGACATTGATGCCTGGGTAATGAACCAGGCCTGCCGCCAGATGTGCCAATGGTTGGCGGATGGCGTGCCGTTGGGGTTTATCGCTATCAACATATCCAGCCGCCTCTTTGCCCGGCGCGAACTCTATGAACAGGTGGGCCAGGTGCTCCACGATACAGGCCTTGACCCGGCCTTCCTGGAACTGGAAGTCACCGAAAGCGCGGTGATGGACGACCCGGAAGTCGCCCTTGAACAACTGCACCGCCTGCGCGAGCTGGGCTTGCGCCTGGCCATCGACGATTTCGGCACCGGCTATTCCTCGCTGTTGCGCCTCAAGCGCCTGCCAGTGCAGAAACTCAAGATCGACCAGGGCTTCGTCGCCGGCTTGCCGTGGGATGAAGACGACGCCGCCATCGTGCGTGTGGTCATCGCCCTGGCGAAAAGCATGGGCATGCAGGTGCATGCCGAAGGGATCGAGCAGGTTGAACAGGCGCGCTTCCTGCTGGATCAGGAATGCGACATGGGGCAAGGGTATTGGTTTGGACGGCCGGTGCCGGCGCAGGAGATTGATTGGACCAGGGCACCTCCCATCCAGCGCTGAGATACACATATGGGAGGGGGCAAGCTGAACTGGTCAAGTAATCCTGGACACTACTTACGGTTCGAGCCTCCTCCCTCATCGGACTTCACAGTGCTTTATTTCGGTGCCGTGGTGCGAAACACACGCGCCCAACCCCGCGCCCTACCAGAAAATTCTTTCTGGTTATATAAACATTCTTAAATAGTCTTTTTAAGAATATCCGCGCTTATCTACTATCGCCCTCACGCCGCAAGCAGTGCCGCCACTGCCAGGCACTATTCATTTCAGGAGCGAGACCATGAGCGCATCTCTACGTAGCGTCGACGGCCAGGACGAAGCAGCCATTTTGCGTGAGATCCAGAGCGCCCTGCGCGATCTGCGGTTTGGCGCGGTGGAAATCACCGTGCACAACGCTCAAGTGGTACAGATCGAACGCAAGGAAAAATTCCGTCTGCAGAATCCCGGCAACAAACCGAGCTGAGCGAGAACGGCGATAGGCCCGCAATTAATAAGAAAAGCCAACACCCAAGAATTTTCAGGAGCTTCTATGTCGTCGATTCGCCGTTATGCCCTGGCCGCGCTGGCCAGTGCCGTGTTTGCCGGTTCCGCCGTTGCCAAAGACTACGAGTTGCTCAACGTTTCGTACGACCCGACCCGTGAGCTTTACCAGGACTACAACGCAGCGTTCACCACCTTCTGGAAACAGTCCCATCCGGACGACAACGTCAAGATCCAGCAATCCCACGGTGGTTCGGGCAAGCAAGGCCGTGCGGTGATCGACGGCCTGCGCGCCGACGTGGTGACCCTGGCCCTGGCCGGCGACATCGACGAAATCGCCAAGCTGGGCAAAACCCTGCCGGAAAACTGGCAAACCCGTTTGCCGGATGCCAGCACCCCGTACACGTCGACCATCGTGTTCCTGGTACGCAAGGGCAACCCCAAAGGCATCAAGGACTGGGGCGACCTGATCAAGAACGACGTGTCGGTGATCACGCCCAACCCGAAAACCTCAGGCGGTGCGCGCTGGAACTTCCTCGCCGCCTGGGCCTACGGCCTCAAAGCCGGCGGCAGCGAAGCCAAGGCGCAGGAGTACGTCAAAGCGCTGTTCAAGCATGTGCCGATCCTCGACACCGGCGCGCGCGGTTCTACCATCACCTTCGTCAACAACGGCCAGGGCGACGTGCTGCTGGCCTGGGAAAATGAAGCGTTCCTGGCGCTCAAGGAAGACGGCGGCGCCGACAAGTTCGACATCGTCGTGCCTTCGCTGTCGATCCTCGCGGAGCCGCCAGTGGCCGTGGTCGACAAGAACGCCGAGAAAAAAGGCAATACCGAGATCGCCACCGAGTACCTCAAGTACCTGTACAGCCCGGCTGGCCAGGAAATTGCGGCTAAAAACTTCTACCGCCCACGCGATGAGAAAGTCGCCGCCAAATACGCCCAACAGTTCCCTGAACTGGACCTGGTCACCATCGATAAAGATTTCGGCGGTTGGAAAACTGCCCAACCGAAATTCTTCAACGACGGTGGCGTGTTCGACCAGATCTATACGGCGCAATAACCAGCACCAAGGCTTGTCGTGGCAAGGGAGCTTGCTCCCGCCGGGCCGCGAAGCAGCCCCAGAACCAGGCGACCCAGACGCATCGTGGGCACCGGTTTTGGGAGCGCTTCGCACGCCAGCGGGAGCAAGCTCCCTCGCTACAGTGGGTCACATGCGTTTCCGTTCCGCTAACCAAGGACTCTTATGTCGCGTCGTATCTCCCCCGTCATACCCGGCTTCGGGCTGACGCTGGGCTACACCGTGGTGTACCTCAGCCTGATCGTACTCATCCCGCTGGCGGCGATGTTTGTACACGCCGCTCAACTCACCTGGGATCAGTTCTGGAACATCATCTCCGCACCCCGTGTGCTGGCGGCGTTGAAACTGAGCTTCAGCACCGCGTTGTACGCCGCGCTGATCAACGGCGTGATCGGCACCCTGCTGGCCTGGGTGTTGGTGCGCTACACCTTCCCCGGACGCAAGATCATCGATGCGATGATCGACCTGCCGTTCGCCCTGCCCACCGCCGTGGCCGGTATCGCATTGACCGCGCTGTATGCGCCTAACGGGCTGGTTGGCCAGTTCGCCGCCGACCTGGGCTTCAAGATCGCCTACACCCCGCTGGGTATCACCCTGGCGCTGACGTTCGTCACCTTGCCCTTCGTGGTGCGCACGGTGCAGCCGGTGCTCGCCGATATCCCCCGGGAAGTCGAAGAAGCCGCCGCCTGCCTTGGCGCCAAGCCACTGCAAGTGTTCCGCCACATCCTCGTGCCGGCACTGTTGCCTGCCTGGCTGACCGGTTTCGCGTTGGCCTTTGCCCGTGGCGTCGGCGAGTACGGCTCGGTGATTTTCATCGCCGGCAACATGCCGATGAAAACCGAGATTCTGCCGTTGCTGATCATGGTCAAGCTCGACCAGTACGACTACCGCGGCGCTACCTCTATCGGTGTGCTGATGCTGGTGGTTTCCTTTGTTTTGCTGCTGCTGATCAACTTGTTGCAGCGGCGCATCGAACGTCCTTAAGGAGGCGCGGAACATGTCCCAATCGTCTATTTCCGCCGCGTCCTCGGCCAACGCCGCCCGGCGCGGCAGCGCGACGTCGCGACGCATTCTGATCGGCCTTGGCTGGCTGGTGTTCGTCCTGTTCCTGCTGCTGCCGCTGTTGATCGTGGTGTCCCAGGGTTTGAAGAATGGCCTCGGCGCGTTCTTCACCGCGATCCTTGAACCGGACGCACTGTCGGCGTTGAAACTCACGGTGATCGCCGTGTTGATCTCGGTGCCGCTCAACCTGGTGTTTGGGGTCAGCGCGGCGTGGTGCGTGAGCAAGTATTCATTCCGTGGCAAAAGCATCCTGGTGACGCTGATCGACCTGCCGTTTTCGGTCTCGCCGGTGATCGCAGGGCTTGTGTACGTGCTGATGTTTGGCGCCCAGGGCTTCTTCGGGCCATGGTTGCAGGAACATGACATCCAGATCGTGTTCGCCTTGCCCGGTATCGTGCTGGCGACCATCTTCGTCACTGTGCCGTTCGTGGCCCGTGAGCTGATCCCGCTGATGCAGGAGCAGGGCACCCAGGAAGAGGAAGCCGCGCGCCTGCTGGGCGCCAACGGCTGGCAAATGTTCTGGCATGTCACCGTGCCGAACATCAAGTGGGGTCTGATCTATGGCGTGGTGCTGTGTACGGCCCGGGCCATGGGCGAGTTCGGCGCGGTGTCGGTGGTGTCCGGCTACATCCGCGGCCAGACCACCACCATGCCTCTGTATGTGGAAATTCTTTATAACGAATACCAGGCAGTGGCCGCGTTTGCCGTG
>NZ_JASLAW010000129.1 GCF_030147005.1 Pseudomonas sp. | reverse complement strand
GGGGCATCGAACAGAACAGAGGTCGTCAGGTTTAACTGATCGAATGCCATTAAAGAAGGACCACTTTATGAAAAAGTGCGTAGGAACGCTCCTGGTTTTCAGCTTAACAGGCTCAACGGCGCGTCCGTTATAACGATTGGGTGTAAATGCAAAAAGCCGAAACGCCCGCCATACGGACTTTTCGGCTTCCAATGCAGCACCGCGCAGGTCAGACGTTGGTAAATAATCCGCTCACCGGATCGATGTTTCCATTGTAAGGCACACTGGTTCCGGCCGCCTGAGCAATGGTGGCCCAGATCCGCTGCATATCGACCATTTTATTGCCAATGACCGGATTGCCTTCCTGCTGACGGTCACCTTGGGCGGTGATATTGAAATAGCGCCCCGCGCCCTCGCCGCTCTTCAACAACCCACTGGCCCCCCCCATCAGTACCAACGGCATATCCTTCGTATGCTCAGGCGCACCATCGGCCATTTCGCTGGTAAACACGACAAGCGTGTGTTTAAGCAGACTTTCACCCGGCACATCAGGGTCAGCATGGCGTGCCAATTCGTCCATGAAGAGCTTGACTCGTTGGGTGTACCACTGCCGGGATTTTTTCCATACGTCCAGCCCGGCATAACGATGGGCACAATCATGGGGGTTGGTCACCTCACTGACGTCCAGGATATTGAGCGATTCCGCCGAGCGTCCGACTTGAATCGTCGCGACACGCGTGATGCCACACGCCAGCGCCGTGGCAACCACTTGATGATGGTGATGCTGTACCTGGTTACGAAACTGCGCGGATTTGAATGGCACCGTGTCCAGTTCCAAAGGCGAGCATTCACCGATGGGCGGCAGCGTTTGCTCCATGTCCTTCATGGCCTGCTCCACTGAATCAAGCTGCATTTCGAGCTTTTGCCTTTGCGCCCCGGCAAGCCTGCCTCGCAACTCATTGATATCCGCCAGCACCGGATCAAATACATGCGCATTGCGCACTTGTTGCTCGCGTACCTCACGACTGACCGTGCCAAAAACTTTTTCGTACATCAACACCGGGTCCTGCTCGGGCCTGCGCATTGCACCGCCATTCTCCGGCCCCTCCCAGGATACCTGCCAGGCGGTGCCGTCAATGCCCGAATGCGGTCCGGCAAAAAGGCTGCGTTGAGACGGATCAGTCCCCGGCATATGCCGACCCAGCAATACGTCAATCGAAGCCATCACCTTCTCGCGGTCGCGCAACGCCCACGTCCAACCGTTATGGCCTTCATTGCCTGGGCCCAGAATCGTCCCACGCAGGTACAAGGATTGGTTTTTATAGGCCGCAAGCTCCTGGCTGACCTCATTGAGCTGGAAGTCCGACGTATCCAAAGCGTTGGCGGAGGGGTGCCAGAGGCCACGACCATCACTGGAGTAAGCGGTTGCAGAGTCAACCGCCAGGCCGTCAGGCACCACAAAGAAAACCACTTTAAGCTTGGCCTGCTGGCGTTGCCCGGCCAAGGCCATGCGCGCCAGGCCACATTGGGTGAGCGGGCCGAACACCCCTAGCGCAGCCAGGCCGGCCAGAAAGCGACGACGACTTTTCAAGATATCCATGATTAGTCCCTCTGCGTCTTGAATTGGAACGCGTTGGAAGTGCCCAGCGTGCGCAACATTGCTGGTAATGAGCCATTCCCTTTCAATCCGTCGGTCAATGCCTTCACCGTCGCGGAAGTGGACTTGTCGGATTTGTTACCCGAAGCGAAACGGAAATAGCTGTCTGCCATGCAGAACAGAGACGCCGAGTTATGCGCGATCAACTTTGAGATACCTCGCACATCGTCAATTGGCACCGTGCCATCAACCCCGATGAACGGGCCGGACGACTTGATCGGCACTTGCACAGGGAACTGGGCGTAGTTGTAGGCAGGCTCCTGCTGGCGATAGCGCCCGGCGGCATCGTAATGCTCCATCGATGCACCGGTATCGTTCATGTACTGATGGCACTGCCAGCAACGCCCTCCCGAAGCCTGCTCACCATTGACCAGGTCCCAGCGCTCTCGGGTACTGATCGCTCGCGGTGGGTAGGTCGGTTCCGTCGGTTCGGCTTCGACCGGCGCCCCAAACTCCCGGCAAAAAAGCTGCTCGCGAATCGCGATACCGCGCTTGACCAATGACGTGACCTTGTAGTCCGCGGTAGAGGCCTGGAAGAGGCCCAGGTGCAACAGGCCACCACGTTTCTCATCCACGGCGACTTTATGCAGCGTGTCACCGGTTACTCCGCCAATACCGTAGTGTTCGGCCAGTGCCTTATTGAGGAATGTCACGCCCGGATTGAACAACTCGTCCAGCGTCCCTTTGCCGTCGAGCATCACATGACGGGTCAACATGGCCTGTTCCTGGATCATCAACTGGATCATCTGTGCACTCAGCCCAGGCTTTTCCTGCACCCCGCGCTGAGTCCTCATGTAGTAGCCGATGAACCGATTGAACTGCTCAAGCCCCCGTTCAGTGCGCATCATCCGGTCAATTTCTGCAGCGATTTGCTGCGTGGTCTGCAACTCATTGCGCTCAGCCTTGGCCAATAGTTGCGCGTCCGGCGTGGTGCCTTGATAGGTATAGGACAACGCGGCTGCGGTCTCATAAGGGGTCAGTTTGTAGACGTCGGCCTGCCCCACGACAGCCTGACCCAACTCCGAGCGATACAGGAAGTTGGGCGACAACAGCAGCGCAGTGATCAGCGCCCCCTCTCCGTGCTCATCCAGCACAGCCTGATAACGCGACAACTCAGACGGGCTTAAATGACGGCGGAACACTTGATAGCCCAAGGCACTCACCTCGAGGGTACCGGCAGTCGATCTGAAGCGTTTTACGCGTTGGGGTGTCGCCTGCTCGGCGATCGACACAGCCATGCCATACAACTGCTTGATATCTTCTGCCTGCAAAAGGCCTTTGCTGGCCTCACCCGGGAATTTGAAGTCCTTCTCGGATTTATCTGTGGGCAGCTTCTGGGTATCGACCTCCACGCCCAGTATGTCCTTGACGCTAGCCGCGTATTCATCGCGTGTCAGCAAGCGCAACTGCCGATTACCGCGAGCCTCGTTCGGGCTCAGGTAGGGCGCCCACACCACCTCAAACAAATGCTTGCTGATCTCGGTCGCACAGGTGGTGTCGCAATGCCCGGCCACCGGCATGCTCTGGATTTGCCGCACCAACGCATCCTGGCCGGCACTGCTCCATGCCACCGCCATGCGCAGGTTATCGAAGAACTCCACCGCGTGGCATTTGGTACAGGACTCGGCAAGCACCGTCTCGCCCAACTTCGGTTCATGACGGTAACTGATGGGTGTCAATTGCTCGTCCTGGCTTTCCTCGTTTATGCGCAGTGAGACCTGTTCCGGCTGCGGCATTTCCTGTGGGTAAAAGGGGAAGATGACCTCGTAATCCCCGTAGTCCAGAATCTCGGTGACGCTCTCACCCCATGGCACCTGCACCACTTTGGGCTCGGCGCTCGTAGAGCCCTTGAGCTTGAGGGTGTAATGCCAAGTGGAATCCGTCACCGACGCAGGCTTGGGAGGCGCCAACAGTGTGATCTTGACATCCAGCTTGATCGGCCGCAGACGATACTGCATGTACAACTCTCGCTTATTCTCGTCGGCAGACAAGGTGATCGAAGTATTGCGCGTCTGTGGAATCCAATTTTTCACATCGTTGAGTCGAACCTGATAAGTCCCGTAGGGCAAACCCTTGAGGACCAATGCGGCATAACTGTCAGCAGGGTTGAAGGAAGCATGGAACTGCCGGGTATTACCGCCCGGAGAAATCAGCGTGCCACTGACCATCTCGTCCTCCAGCTCATGCGCCGGGGCGAGCGCCGGCCGCAGAGTCAATTCTGTGTCCGGCAAGCCTGTAGGGTCATAACTGGCGCGATAGATCACCCCGGCGACGTCATCGGAGATCAACAGGCTGTTGTCGGGCAATATCAGGAAGTCAGCAGGCCGACCGATGCAGGAGTCATCCAGGCAGTACACGTCGAAACGTTGTGGGTCCTGGATAAACCCATTGATCAACGGGATCTGATTGACCACCCGCTTTCCGTCCTGGATCGAGACGACTCGCACATCCATACCCGGTCGCTCCGCCGTGCCCGCACCATGCACGGCAACCAGCATGTTCTGCGAGTTTGTTTGAGACGGGTAGCCACTCCAGAACTTCAGCCCCAGGGGTGCGGTGTTGGTACCCAGTTCAAAGGCTGCCGGCACGTAGTCTTTCGGGTCGATCTGCTGTTGGGGCTTATCGGAAACAATCGCTCCCTGGACCAGGGGCGGCTGGATCACACCCGGGTTGCCGAACTCTTCATCGGTGAAACCCGGCGTGCCTTTGCCAAACAGGTAGGGCACACCGAAGTGCAGGTCGGGGCCGCTGATGCGGTTGATTTCGTCCGGGTTGGGGTAGCCCTGCCGGTTGTTATCGGTGAACCAGATTTCACCGGTCTGCGGATGCCAGTCGAACCCCACGGAGTTACGCACCCCTTTTGCAAGAATCTGCGCTTTACCGGTCACGGTGTCGTAACGCAGCAATGTACCGTAACGCGGGTCAGGCGGGATCATGCACAAGTTGCAAGGAATGCCAACGGCGGTGTACAGGCCGGTGTCGTCAGGGTCCAGCGGATTGAAATGCAAGGGATGCTTCATATGCCAGAAGCGCGTACTGGAACCGGAAGACAGGGGAGGCAACGGAAACCGCGCATCATCGGCGGGGAATTTGAACACCAGTTCAGGCGAAGGATCCTTGTAATGCGCATCGGCGTCACGCAAACGATAGAGGCCGCCAGTGGTCGAGAAGTACAGATCGCCGTCACGATAGACCACGCCATGAGGCTCCTCCAACCCGCTGGCAATCACGTAGATACCGGTTGGTTTGCCGGCATTGTCCAGGGGCAAGGCGTAGATCATATCGGCGATTTTCCCGTCATAGACGTAGGATGGAATCGCACTGGAGCCTACGTAGAGAACGTTCTTGCCCATCGCCATCTGCCGAGGCTGGATCAGCCCCTGGGCAAACAGTTCAATCTTGACGCCGGGCAGGCCGCTGAGCCTGCTCACCTGCACCGGTGGCCGATACTTCAAGGTGACTGTCTGTTCCTCGCCCTCTTCTCGCTGAAAGGAAACGATACGCGGCGTGTTCAAGGGCACAAACCCACTTGCGGGGTTCATCACCAGTTGGTAGTCGCAGGCCTTCAGATTATCGAGGTGAATGGTTTCGCCCGACTTGGCGCTGATCGGTATTTCCTCGGCTTTGCAGCGCAATACTCCAGTGACCACCTGATCGGCCCGCGCCACGCCCGGCGCTGGCTGGCTGATGGGGCCCCGGCCGCTCAACGTAGTGAAGTTCAAGGTCAGCCGGTTACCCTGGTTGCCACCGCACTCACCGAGGTATTTCCAGGCATCACCCCAAATAACGGCGCCGTTGGAGGCGGGCAAGCCAGGGTTGTAGTCGCTCTGCCGGCACCATTGCCAACTGCCCGGCCCTAACGGCGATTCGTCACTGTCCTTCCAACACTCAAACTGCTTTTTTTGGTTCTGCACCTGATCGCCTTGCTCGTAGAGTGTCCCCGCTTTGTAAGCCGGTGCCGTACAGGCTGCCGCAGACACCTCCACACCCAGCAACGCAAAGAACAAGCCAGGCAAAGCCCAACCACAGTACGAAACAAGCGCACCCCAACCGTTCGACATCCTCATGATCACCAGCCTCAATGGCAGGCCAGGCATATTCCCATCGAAGAAAGACTGCGCAGTTTCACGTTCCCGTCAGAAAGCACCCGGCACGGATTTACACGCCGCGAACGGCTGATGCAACCCGAAGTTCACCCGATTGGAATGTCCTGCACTGCTATTTCGCTGCAAAACTACGACATGGCAAGAAGCCAAAGAAACAGGAAAAATCAGACACTCGACTCAACCATCCGCCTGCCCGCGCACTGCAGCAGTGATGAGTTGCTAATGCTAAGTTCTAGCCCACAGATATCACATCGTCAAACCTGATGACGTACCCGTCGCCATCTGGGTCTCAACTCGCACGACCGCAGCACTGTGCAGCACGTTGCGCATTCATTTCGGCCTGTTGATCAAAGCCGAAGGCTTTCTGTGGCCGACCAGTCAGCGCGGCGCGGCGCTGTTGATATTCATCAAATGACAAGCCCCGACGACTCAGCGCTTCCAGTGCCAGTTGTTTGGTTTCCTGCGCCGTGTAGGGACGCAATTCCGGCGACGGATGGCTCGTACATCCGGCGAGGACGGAGGTGACAAGCAGTAACGAGATAGCGAGTAGTCGATTCATGGGAGCGGTCCTGCCGAAGAGGTTTCGAGTCAATGAACACAGGCTACTCCCGCCCCTTCGCAGCGAAAAATCATCGTCCGTGATAGTCGCTATCAACCGTTACGCAACCTTCAATAGCAACCCCCTAATATTCTAGACAGCCCCCCCTCGGTTGACGGCCACGAATGGCCGGTTGCGCCGGGCGCTGAGGTTATGGACGTACTCGAGCAGCGCTTGGATTTCAGGTGGCCCGTGGCAAGGATCGAGGTCGCGAGGGGGGGCGGCGTTGGCGTTCCTGCAGGGCGGGCGGATGCTGCGCCTATCCATTCAGGCGGCAGTGCAAGGCATCGTCATGGCTGCGCTCAAAACTTCGCAGCACCTGGAACGCATCAAAGATCACAGCCCTGGCCTGGTGCACCCGGATCAGCGTCCAGAAATCCTCGCCGCCCTGCTCCAAGCGCTTGAATGCCGCCTCGCCATCCTCACGGGTTTGCCATCGGAGGTAGTTGAGCACCCGCCGCGCGTCATCGCTGACCGGCACGCTTGCACTCAAAAAGCCGCCATGGTTCCTGGCCGGTCGCTCGCCCTGAACCGCCAAGGCCGCCACCCGGGCCGATTGCTCAGTCAGCGCGGGCCGGGAGCGTAGTTGCTGGAGCCCAGTTGAGTCTTCGCGTCGGGACGCCGCGCTGACCATGATTGACGGTGCGCCCAGCCACGGGTGTTCTCAACGCTTGGGCGGTGTACCCGACACGTCTGGCGTACGCCGGTAAGCCGTACACCCCAGCCATAGGGTCATCACCAACAACGCCGTCAGCGGTAGCCCGTGGAACAGCACGATCACCTGGGCCGGCGTCCAGGTCACGTAAAACGGCCCGACCACCAGCATCCCCACGCCAAAGCCCGCCATCTGAATCAGGGTCAACAAGCTGAACAGCGGCAGACGCAAGCTATCCGGCTCACTTTGCGCACGGGAAACCAACGCAACTTCGGACAGCCCGTCCCCCAGCCCCGCCCACACCACCAACAGCAGCGCCAGCCACAATTCGGTTTGTTGGAACGTCAGGATAAAGCCGCTGGACATCAGCGCCACGCCAAACATGAACAGGCGCTCCATGCCTGGAGTGCCACGGCCCTTCAGCAGCGCACTGGCGATGCGCGCCCCGATAAACTTGCCACAGGCCCAAACCGCCAGCAGATAACCCATCACCGTTTTGGCCGTGTCCGGGGAAATGTACTGGGACAACACCGGCCAGCCGACGTTATGCGCCGCGCTGCCAAGGGTGTCGAGCATGCTGATCAACAACATGGCGGCTAACACCGGCGCGCCTTTCAGCCCTATGGTCAACGCGTGCCATTCGGCCGAGAGCCCGCGATGCGTGGCGACGGCGGCACGGTACAACGCACGCAATGGCAGGACTAGGCAAGCGGCTATCACATAAGTCCCGATATTCACCGCGAATACCGCCTCAAATCCCCCTGTGGCAATCAGCAACCCCGACAGCAAACTGCCGAACACTGCGCCGGTGGCGGCCGCCGAGGTGATCCAGGCGTTGGTGTTCACCCGCTGCTCAAGGGCTACCCAGGTGAGCAACTGACTGTTGAGGCCGATGGCAAACAGCGAATTGCACAGGCCGATACCAAAGGCAATGAACGGCAACAGGCTGAGTTGATGCGCAGGGATGAGCAGCAATAGCGGCGTCAGCAACAGCGCTCGCGCCAAATCCAGCCCCGCCAACGTGCCGCGCCCGGCGAAGCGCCGGAAAAACGGGATGCCGAACAGACTGGCGACAATCCCACCGGTTACGCGGCACGCCAGAAAGATGCTGACGAACACCACGCTTTGGCTGAGCCAATAGACATAGGTGGACAACGCCACCATGTTGAGGAAGGCGCCAAAGTCCGAAACGCCACGAGCAAATATGATCAGCCGCGCGTTACGCGTCGACAAGCGCAACTGTTGATCCTGGCTCATGCGGTCGGCACCTCTTCGTCACAGGGTACGCTGCGCAGGCTGACCAACAGCATATCGCGCCAGGCCGGTGTCGAATCGACCTTCGGCCGTACAGCCCCAGCGCGGTGATAGAGCCCCCGATCATTGATCACGATGGTTTCCAGGAAGCGCTCCATGGGCAAATTCAACACCCGACTGTGCTCCGCTTCACTGGTAAAGACTTCCGAAACCACCGGCATCGTGTTGTGCTCGCCGATAAAATGCATGAATACCCAATCCAGGCCATCCTGATGAATTCCCGACGTGGTCGGACTGCACGCTTGCGCGTCCGCACGTACGCGGAACTGGTGGATGTCGATGGTATAGCTCTGTTCGCCCAAGTGCGGCGCAAGCACCGCCAGGTCGGCGGCCAGCAGCTTGTGCGTCAGCGGATGATCGATAAAACCCTGCTCGCTATAGCTCAAGTGGTTCACCCCCTGGCGATAGTTGACGGCATAGGTGACAGGCGACTCGAACGCGGTGTTCCTGTCGATCTGCAACTGCCGTGAAGGTAATAAACGATAGCGCAAGATACGCCGCTCGCGATGGGTGTACGCCTTGAACGCCTCGTCGCGCACCAGGTTGGCCCAGTACGCCCGGAAGCTTTGCTCCTCCGCGGGCTCGACATTGAGCAATTCGTCAAAGTCACGGCGGTGGCAGTAATGATGCTCGCGCAAATGCGCCGAAATCCGTGGGATGTCCATATCGCTATCCTGCCACTGGGTTGTCGATGATGACGTGCAGATGCTCACTCACCGCATCATGCAGTGCGCGCGCGTGGGCCGCGTCTTCGACCCTGGCCCAGCACTTGAGCAGATAATGCTCCTCGATGTCCGCATCAATCATGTGGCCCGCTTCCTGCTGGGCATACTCGATCACCGCGACGTTGCGGTCGAGAAACCCCACGCCTTCGATGCCCTGGAACCGGCCGCTGTGCTGCGGGTAAATCGCCAGCATCGCGTAGTGTTGCCCGGCCTCATCAACCTTGCGTGCGGCCACCTCCAACTGCGCATTGAGCCCCTGCTCGCCCGTCAACAATGACAGATACAGCTGATAGGGATCGATACCGGCCAGATCACGGAACGCCGCGTTCACATAAAGCCCACCCACGCGCGGGTTGATCTCGATCACCACCGGCCCCTCCTCCGTCATGCGGAACTCGAAATGCACCACGGCGTTGGTCAGGCCGACCGCGTGCAAACACGCCACGGCGTACTCGCGGATCTGTTCGCACTGGCGATCGGTGAAGGTGGTCGGTGGGGAAATCAGCAGGTTTTCGAGGACCGTGCCACTGCGCTCGGTCAACAGCAGCTTTTCGTTGATCAGCAGCGGATGGACGCACTCGCCGACCACCACGCATTCCACACTGCCTTCGATACCGGGAATGTAGCCCTCCAACAAGAGGCTGCGGCCGGGGATGTAGTCATGCCGTTGGCCGTCGTCTGCCAGCAACGTGTGTGCACAGCCATAAAAATCGGCATACGCCGCAGCGGCGTGCCCCCGGACAAAAAGCGCGTAATGGCTGCGCAGTTCTGCCCAATTGGAGCACTTTTTGATAAACGCCGAAGCGCCGCCAAACGGGGGTTTGGCGATCAGCGGGTAACCCACCCGCTCGGCACCCTGCTGGAGTTGCTGTTCGTTATTGCACATCGCAAACGGCACGGAGCGAATGGCGTGCTGTTTAAGTACGCTGCGCATCAGGAATTTGTTGTTGCACGCCGCGATCGCTTCCGGGCAGCTGTACACCAGGCCCAGGCGCCGGGAAGCCCGCGCAACGATGCAGCCCACTTCGCCTTGCGCAGACGGATGACCGGCCTGGCAGAAAATCCCGCGAACCTGATACTGCTCATCGAGCCGGCCAACCAGATCAAGAATGGCTTGCTCGCTGAGCGAATCGAGCAGAAACACAGCATCACTGTCGTCCCGAAGCCGTTGTACATGCCTGCGCCCCGTCACACCCGCCGTCAAGCACGCCAGGCCCTGGGCGCGGGCAGCCGCAAAGTGCGGCTCTCGGTAGTTATAACGAACAGAAGTACCGTCATCGACATCAATAAAAAGAATGGCGTCTTGCTTCATAACCTGTACCGCCTCGGTCCATAAGTTGATTCAGGCATCCTGCCAACTGCACCACTGCCCTTCCCAGTTACGGAAACGGTAATGACGCTGCCCATCGCGAACTTCAAAGTACGGTAAACTTTCAGGCTTTTCAAAGTCCAACAGTGGCACCGTAAACTTGCCTTGTGCGTGGGGCAATACATATTCAGGCAGGGCGATATTAGACACTCGCCGCTTGAGCCGATCCATGATAGCGATGGCCTGGCTGATCGATGCCTTGTATTCCGAAGCACCGGGTGAAAATGGCATGAAGTGATATAAGTAATAAGGTTTTACGCCCAGACGATAAAGATCGATAAACAGTTTATGCAGCGTCGCTTCATCGTCATTGACACCCCGTAACAACGGCATATTGGAAAAGACAATCGGCACGACGCCCTGAATACGTTTGACCGCCACCGCAAAGTCAGGGCTGAGTTCGAGCGGGTGGCACACATGCACGCCGAACGCATTGACCTTGTACTTATCCAACATCGCGATCAATTCGTCGGTCACGCGAAACGGGTTGAAGCTCAAGGCCCGCGAGTGGATGCGGATCAGCAGGTCGTCACTGATGCCGCGCAGTGCGGCCAGGTACTCTTCGAGCTTGCGGTCGGCAAGCATCAGCGGGTCGCCGCCGCTGAGAATCACTTCTTCGATGGCCGGGTTGGCGCGGATGTATTCGACCGACTCCATGAAGGAATCCCGGCTGGCGTTGGCCTTGTCAGTGCCCACCTGCAACGTGCGCAGCGCTTCGAAGCAAAATTGGCAATAGGCATTGCAGGTATTGGTGGTGCGCAGGATGACGCGATTGTCGTACTTGTGCTGGCAGATGGGTGTCTTCATTTCATGGCCCAGCTCCCAGTTTTCGGAAGTGCCATCGTAATCACCCTCGACCTTCTCGCTCCAATAGGGCACCACTTGGCGCCACAGCGGGTGGTCCATAACCTCTGTGCTGGTCAGAGAACGCTTGATCAGATCAATATAATAAGGCGTGATCTGCATCTTGCGCCCTTGCAGGTTGTGTTCGATATGCGCGGTTGTTTCTTCGCCCCAACCACCGCAGGCAGCGCGAAGTGTCGGTTCATCACGCAGGGCATTCTTCTGCTGCCAACGCCAGTCTTGCCACTGTACCGAGCGATGAATTCCTTGATCAAAAATCGACATGAGTAAGTACTCTCTGTTCAGGCATATGAATGCGTGCCCTTCCTTCACGGGAGGAGCGATAGTCGCAACAATGACAATCGACTGGCCAACGGGCCGCGATCAAATGGCGGATTTAAACAGCCCTGCTGGAAAGGTATAAAAACTTGTTATTTCAGGGTACGGAAAATTGACTGGCACGGACATGTAATGACCTCCTTTTTTTTTAAATTATCTGACTTCCAAGCCGACATGTACTTAAGCGGAAGGTCTCCACACCGTCAATACAATAACTTTTGTTTTTTCTAGCTTTAACGCCCGCCTGCGCTCATCTACCCGAAATCAAAGGTATTTCATCGTTCACATTCGTTCATTTAAAAAGTAAATAATACCTAACTGACTTTTATTCCCGCGTTTTTATACTTATACAACTACGTAGCCCAGTGAATCCCACTTCGTCTTGCGCCTGCACCTCGCGGCGACACTCAACCTCGATGGAATCCCGAACGATCATCCCCCGCGCTCACGACGCCCTTGCGAATCTGAAACATTTTCTTTCACTTTCCGCTTGGGGTTTTCTCGTTCTCATCCGTCTTAATTTAGATACAGCCCGTCGCGTCAGCAAAAGCTACGACCGGCCTTTCCGGGCCTCCATCGCCCCTCCGATCAAGACCCTCATCCATATGTCGAAGAAGTCACGCTCAAAACTCTGGTTTCTCGTACACAGCTGGCTGGCGTTGCCCATCTGGTTCTTTGTACTGATCGTTTGCGTCACCGGCACCCTGGCGGTGGTCAGCCAGGAAATCGTCTGGCTGGCCAACCCTGATATCCGCGCAAGCAAGCCGTCGGACGACGCCCAGCCGCTGGGCTTCGACCAGGTGATCGCTGCCATCAAGCGCGACGAACCCCAGGTCATCGTGCGCTCGATCATCCGCCCCGACGAATCGCACTTTGCGTTGATGGTCGGCCTCAGCTATCCGGACGGGCGTTCGGTCGATGCCTATGCCAACCCCTACACGGGCGCCATTCAAGGCATCAGCCCGGCATTCGACTTCCAGCAATTCACCCGCGCCCTGCACGGCTGGTGGCTGGTGCCGTTCACCAATGGCTACAGCTGGGGCTGGTACCTGGTGTCGCTGCTCGGCCTGCCCTTGCTGGCCTCACTGGTCACCGGGCTGGTGGTGTACAAGCGTTTCTGGAAAGGATTTTTCCGCCCCACCCTGCGTATCCGTCATGGCGCGCGCATCTTCTGGGGTGACTTTCACCGCCTGAGCGGTATCTGGTCGATCTGGTTCATCGCCGTCATTTCCATTACCGGCACCTGGTTCCTGATCGAGGCGACCCTGGCTGATAACCAGATTTCCATCTCCAGCGAGCCCATCGTGCCGGTGATAGCACGGGAAAAGGTGCCGCTGTCCGCGCCCGGCGTGCCGGCTCCGATGATCGCCCTGGACGAAGCGATCAAGATTGCCACCCAGCGCATCCCCGGGCTGGAGGCCACGTTTGCGTTCCTGCCGCTCAATGCCTACAGCCACCTGCAGATCGGCGGGCGCGGCTGGTACCCGCTGATGTTCCAGACCGCGCAACTGAATCCCTACAGCGGTGAAATCGCCGTCTCGCACCTGCTGTCCGACCGCACCGCGCTGGAGTTCGTCACCGAGTCCATGCGCCCCCTGCACACCGGGGACTTCGGTGGGTTGTGGATCAAGCTGATCTGGGCCTTCTTCGGCCTGGTACTGAGCATGATGGTATTGAGCGGCTTGCTGATCTGGACCAAGCGTACCGCCCTGGCCACCCTCAACGCCCTCAAACGCGAGGCCAAAACCCAGCGCAAGCCTGTGCCCACCCCAGCCGTGCAGGCTGAAACCTCGGAGACTCACTGATGAGCAAGGTCGCAGCCAAACCCTCTTCACCGCTGCGGGCGTGGTGGTTGAAGTGGCGTTTCCATATAAACATCCTGCTGTTGCTGGTGCCGCTGGGGTTCATGCCCAAGTATTTTGCCGATGCCGCCCTGTTTCGCGGGGACACCGGCATCGGCGAGCGGGTCGCCGGGGAAGTTCAAGTCGGCCCCTGGAGTCTGACCCTCGCTGAGTTTCGCAACGAAGGTCCGCGCCCGGACCCGGCCGGCCCGATGAAAGCCTTTAACGCCGCCCTGTGCGCCACTTGCGCCGAGCAGGTCAAAGCCACTTACCTGCGCATCGGCAAACCCCGCAGCCTGCGGGCCGCCGGGGTAATCTTCTTTGGCACGCCTTATCGCATGGGCGCCATCGTGCCGGTGCCGCAGCGCACGCCGGTCGACGCCGAACTGTGGGTCACCATGGAAGGCTGGGACGGCACCATGCACCAGGGTTCCATCCCGCTAAGCCAGGCCTCGCCTGCCACCATTGCCTGGTTGAACAAGCAAGGAGTTAAACCATGATTTTCAAGCGCCTGACTTACGCCGGTTGCGTGCTGTTGCTCAGTGCCGGTTTCAGTAACGTTGCCCTCGCTCACAACCCAATGTGCGAATGCAAGGAAATCCCCGGCGAGCAGATCCAGTGCAAAGGCGGATTCTCCGACGGCAGCGGCGCTCCGGGCGTGACCCTGGATGTGATCGGCTACGACGAGACCATCCTCGTGCCGGGCAAGCTCGGTGAGGATTCGACCCTGACCTTCAAGAAACCCGCAGCCGAATTCTATGTACTGTTTGATGCCGGCCCCGGTCACGTGGTGGAAATCGACCAAGCGGATATCCAGGCGCAATGAGTACCGTACAAACAGTGCGCCCGGCCGGCGCGGGCCATGAAACCCTGTACGTGCTGCTGCTGTGCCTGATCATCCTTGCGGTGGCGGGAACGGTGGTGGCCTTGCACGGTGAAACCCAAGAGGTTGCAGCGGTGCCCAGCCACCAACTGGACGCCCGACGCGACCTGAGCGCCGCCGAACAGGGCATCTACGCCGACTTGCGGGTGACCCTGGATGAAATCCACCTGCTGCAGCAGGAGCAAAACGCCCTGCCAACGCCGGACCAATTGGCGCAAGAAGGCTTTGCGCCATTCGCCCAGGACGCCAGTTCCGTCAGCCGCGGCAATCATCGCTGGCAGCTGCTCGCCCTCTCGACCTACCTGGGCTTGAGCCAGGCAACGGGCACCAGCGGTTCGCTGTTGATGCGCGTGCAAGGTACCGAGCCGGATATCTGGCTCAACCGTGGCAAAGACCTGGCTGCCCCCTCCGACCTCACTGACCAGGCGCTGATCGCTGCCGGCTGGCAGCAGGTGGTCGCGCAATTCGATGCCGGCGTGACCCGCCAGCACCGCCACTGAACGAGAAGACCGATTGCCCATGTCCATTTCATCTCCCCTGTTGCGCCTGTTGCTGGTTGGCCTGTTCAGCCTGATGCTCGCTCCCCTGGCGAACGCGCTCTCAAGCCCCGAACACGGCAAACGCCTGCGCATCGGCATCACCTTGCATCCTTATTACAGCTACGTGGCCAACATCGTCGGCGACAAGGCCGAAGTAGTGCCGCTGATCCCGGCGGGCTTCAACCCCCATGCCTACGAGCCGCGCGCCGAAGACATCAAGCGTATCGGCACGCTGGACGTGATCGTGCTCAATGGCGTCGGTCATGACGACTTCGCCGACCGCATGATCGCCACCAGCGAGCGCCCGGATATCCCGGTGATCGAAGCCAACGCCAATGTACCCCTGCTGGCCGCCACCGGTAACGCCGCACGCGGTGCGGGCAAGGTGGTCAACCCGCACACATTCCTGTCGATCAGTGCGTCGATTGCCCAGGTCAACAACATCGCCCGCGAGCTGGGCAAGCTCGACCCGGACAACGCCAAGACCTACACCCAGAACGCCCGCGCCTACGGCAAACGTCTACGCCAGATGCGCGCCGACGCCCTGGCCAAGCTGACCAGCGCACCCAACCCGGACCTGCGCGTAGCCACGGTACACGCGGCTTACGACTACCTGCTGCGCGAGTTCGGCCTGGAAGTCACCGCCGTGGTCGAACCGGCCCATGGTATCGAGCCCAGTCCCAGCCAATTGAAGAAAACCATCGATGAGCTGCGCGCCCTGGACGTGAAAGTGATCTTCTCGGAAATGGATTTCCCGTCCACCTATGTCGATACGATCCAGCGTGAATCCGGGGTCAGGTTGTACCCGCTGTCACATATTTCCTACGGCGAGTACAGCGCGCAAAAGTATGAGGTGGAAATGACCGGCAACCTCAACACCGTGGTCCGCGCGATTCAGGAGTCGGGGGCATGACGGCGGCGCAACTATTGAACGTGACCTGCATCGGCCCGACCATCGATTTTACTAAGGTCTCGCTGACCCTGGGCCGCACCGTGATTCTCGATGAGGTGAGCTTGCGGGTACAACCCGGCAGCATCCATGCATTGGTCGGTCCGAATGGCGGCGGCAAAAGCTCGCTGATCAAGACGCTGCTCGGGCAAACACCGCACCAGGGCCGATTGAGCCTGGAGTGGCCGGACACGCCCGGCACCATCGGTTATGTGCCTCAGGCTCTGGAGTTCGATCGGGGTTTGCCGATGACCGTGGATGATTTCATGGCTGCAATGTGCCAGCGGCGGCCTGCGTTTCTCGGCCTGTCCCGGCATTACGCCGGCGCGATTGGCGAGGCGCTGGAACGGGTCGGCATGCAGGATAAGCGCAAGCGCCGTATGGGCGCGCTGTCCGGCGGCGAACGCCAGCGTGTGTTGCTGGCCCAGGGACTGATTCCGGCACCGCAATTGCTGGTGCTGGATGAGCCGATGTCGGCCCTCGATGAAGCCGGTATCCAGGTGTTTGAACGCCTGTTGAACGACTGGCGCCTGGCCGGCATCACCGTGCTGTGGATCGAGCATGACCTTGATGCCGTTGGGCGCCTGGCCGACCGCGTTACCGGCCTGAACCGTCGCGTGCTGTTCGATGCCACACCGAAAGAGGCGCTGACACCGGACCGCCTGCTGACTTTGTTCTCCACCCACCCTCGGAGCGCGGCGCAATGAGTTATGAAGCGTTTCGCTTGATGGTTCAGGGCTGGGCCTCTTCCGGCTATTTGCCGGAGGCGCTCGCCTACGGTTTTGTGGTCAACGCCCTGCTCGCCGGCTTGCTGATCGGCCCGGTGTTGGGCGGGCTGGGCACCCTGGTGGTGGTCAAGCGCTTTGCGTTTTTCTCCGAAGCGGTCGGCCACGCCGCGCTGACCGGCGTCGCCGTAGGCATTCTGCTGGGCGAACCTTATACCGGGCCCTACGGCAGCTTGTTCGGCTACTGCCTGCTATTCGGCATCCTGCTCAATTACCTGCGCAACCGTACCGGCCTGGCGCCGGATACGCTGATCGGCGTGTTCCTGTCGGTGTCCCTGGCGCTGGGCGCAAGCTTGCTGCTGATCCTGGCCGGCAAGATCAATGTGCACATCCTCGAAAACGTGCTGTTCGGTTCGGTGCTGACGGTCAATGGCAACGACCTGCTGGTGCTGGCGGTCGTCGGCTCGCTGGTGATCGCCCTGGCATTGCCGCTGTACAACCGCATCATGCTCGCCAGCTTCAACCCGCAGTTGGCGGCGGTACGCGGGGTGGCGGTGAAGACGCTGGATTATCTGTTCGTGATTCTGGTGACGCTGATCACCGTCGCGGCGGTCAAGGTGATCGGCGCCATCCTGGTCGGTGCCCTGCTGGTGATACCGGCGGCGGCGGCGCGGCTGCTGAGCCAGTCGCTCAAAGGGTTCTTCTGGGTTTCGGTGGTGATCGCCACCGTCAGCACCCTGTGCGGCATCCTGCTGCCGATCATCTTCGACCTGCCTGTTCCGTCCGGCGCCGCGATTATTCTGGTCGCCGGCATCGCTTTCGCCCTTGCCGCCATTGCGCGCGGCACGGTGCCCAGCCTCAAAGGGAATCTTGGATAATGCGCCCTGACTTTCGCCCACTGGCCCTGACCATTGCTTGCTTGATCAGCACCTCGGCGCTTGCCGTCGTGGATGGTTTTCAAACCAAGGACTTCGTCGCCAACCATGGCCTTGGCCATGCCGCGCTGACCAAGAGCAAAACGGTAAAACCGGTCAAGGTGCTGGCCTCGTTGCCGATCACCTACGGCCTTGCCGATGTGCTGCTCAAGGGCTCCGACGTGCTGCTCGAACGCGCGGCACCCGCCAACCTGCCCGGTTCGCGGCAAGTGTCCTATTTCACCGGGCGCGGTGCGCCGGCGCTGAGCCAACTGGCCCAGGCTGCCGATGCCGCCATCGGCTTGCGCTCGCTGTGGGCGGATGACCCGCTCTACCCTGTGGCGCGGCGCAGCAACATCCGCATTGTCGAAGTCGACGCCGCCCGCCCGGTTGACGGCGGCTTACCGGGCATCGCCGTGCAGCCGGGCGTCAGCGATGGCTTGAACAGCCAACCATGGCAGTCGAGCAACAACATGGGGCGCATGGCCGACGTGCTGGCGGCCGACCTGAGCCGCCTGGCTCCGGGCGCCAAACCCCGGATCGACGCCAACCTCGCCACGCTCAAACAGCGCCTGCTCAAACTCGCCGCCGACAGCGAAGCGCGCCTGGCCCAGGCCGATAATCTGAGTGTGGTCAGCTTGAGCGATCACTTTGCCTATTTGATCAGCAGCTTGAATCTGGAAGGGCTCAGTACAGATGCGCGACCAGATGCAGACTGGACGCCTGAAGCGCTGCAAAAGCTCAGTGCTCAGCTGACGGACAATGACGTGGCGGTGGTGCTGCACCACCGCCAGCCGAGTGAGGCAGTGAAAGCTGCGGTCGCTGCTGGTGGTTCTAAACTGCTGGTGTTGAATGTGGACGGCGCAGACCCCGTGATGGAGTTGGAAACCAATGTGGATCGGGTGATCAAGACGCTGATGCCTTAAGCCAAGCTGTGGCGAGGGAGCTTGCTCCCGCTGGGCCGGGTTGGCGTTCCAGCGCGAAGCGTCCCCAAAAGCCGGCGACTGCCGTCGGGCGGGAGCAAGCTCCCTTGCCAAAATCAAACCACGTCCACGCCCACATGAATCGCATCATGCCGCCAGAACTCCAGGTCGCAGTCGATCAATCGCTGGTGCTGGTCATAGTTCACCCGAGCAATCCGCAAGCCCGGGCTGCCCACCGATACACGCAGCGCTGAGGCCGCCTCCACCGGGAGCGATGTCGGCACAATCTCAAAACGCACCCGCCCGTAGTGCAGGTCGTACTTGCGGGCATATAACTCGGTCATCGACTGATTCAGATCGCACGCCAGAATCCCTGGGAAATACTGCGGGTTCAGGTAATGCTCGACGTACAGCACCAGCCGCCCGTCGATCCGCCGCCCCCGGCAAATCTGGATCACGCTGGAGAGCGCCGGCAGCTGTAACCAGGCACACACCGCGGCCGATGCGGGCTGCAGCCGCGCAGAAATCACCTGCGTCGATGCAACCCGCCCCTGGTCGTTGACCATCGCGTGAAAGTGGCTGCGCTGCATCAGGTTGTAGGCCAACCGAGGCGGCGAGACGAACCAGCCTCGACGCTCCTCACGATAGATTTGCCCTTGGGCCTCAAGCTGTAACAAGGCTTCCCGCACCGTAATTCGAGTGGTACCAAACAACTCGCTGAGCTTGCGCTCGGCGGGCAGTTTGCTGGCCGGCGGCAACAGGCCATGGTCGATCTGCTCCTGCAACGCCAGGCCGATGGAGGTTACCGCTTTGATTGCGTCATCACGCATCAACGTTACCTTTCTGGACTAGACCAGCACCATTCAAGTGCACCCAAAGCTGCATAAAACGCCCCACCTCAATGCTGCGACAGCCTAGGCAGTACAGATGACCGACAGATGACAGCCGCGTCCGCCCCTGCGCACCACACTCTGCAATACATCGGCCAAGTCCAGGCGCTACGGGCACCCGGGCATGGTCTACGCTCACTCTGCACCGGACGACATCAGCGTTTCAAAAACGACATCGACATGAAACTGTCATCCATCGCGTCTAGATTGGCTCAGGTATTGCTCTGACCTAGACCAACCACACCGCCTGCATAAAACGCCGCGTTGAAAACGCCCAAAGGAGCTTCGGATGAAACAGCTTTTCCTGGCATCACTGTTAGGCTCGACCATTGCCATGTGCACCGCCGCCATGGCCGCTGATACCGATCTAAAAACCTTGGAAGCCGCCGCCAAGGCCGAGGGCGCCGTGAACAGCGTCGGCATGCCCGATGACTGGGCCAACTGGAAAGGCACCTGGGAAGACCTGGCCAAAATCTATGGCCTCAAGCACATCGACACCGACATGAGTTCGGCCCAGGAAATCGCCAAGTTCAAAGCCGAAAAAGACAATGCCAGCGCCGACATCGGCGACGTGGGCGCGGCCTTCGGTCCCATCGCGGTGAAGCAGGAAGTGACCCAGCCTTACAAACCGTCCACCTGGGCCCAGGTGCCGGATTGGGCAAAAGACAAAGACGGTCACTGGGCCCTGGCCTACACCGGCACCATCGCGTTCATCGTGAACAAGAAGCTGCTGCACGGCTCCGAAGTGCCCACCAGCTGGGCCGACCTGCAAACCGGCAAGTACAAGGTCTCGGTGGGTGACGTGAGCACCGCGGCGCAGGCCTCCAACGCCGTGCTGGCAGCCGCCATCGCCAATAAAGGCGACGAGAAGAACATCGCGCCGGGCCTGCAGTTTTTCACCAAGATCGCCCAGCAAGGTCGCCTCGGCCTGTCCAACCCGACCATCGCCACCCTGGAAAAAGGCGAAGTCGAAGTGGGTATCGTCTGGGACTTCAACGGCCTGAGCTACAAAGCCAAGATGGCCAACCCGGATGATTACGTAGTGCTCATCCCTTCGGACGGCTCGGTGAAATCCGGCTACACCACCATCATCAACAAATACGCCAAACACCCGAACGCCGCCAAGCTGACGCGCGAATACATCTTCAGCGATGCCGGCCAGCTCAACCTGGCCAAGGGCAATGCACGGCCGATCCGCGCCGAAACCGACTTGAAACTGCCAGCCGACATCGCCAAGAACCTGATCCCGGGTGAGCAGTACACCAAGGCCAACCCGCAGCCGATCAAGGATGCCGATGCGTGGGAAGCCACGTCCAAGAAACTGCCGCAGTTGTGGAACGAGCAGGTCATCGTAGAAATGAAGTAAGCCTGTATCCATCTGTAGGAGCGAGCTTGCTCGCGAAAAACCTGAGTGCGCTGCGGGGATCCATACTCCCCGCGTTATCGTTGGCGTTTTTCGCGAGCAAGCTCACTCCTACAGGTCGCCCCCCTTCGAGCCAAGACTAACCTGTTGCGGAGCCCCAGCCCCCATGAAGCACCCTGTCATCCTTGTTGTGCTCGACGGCCTGAACTTCGAGGTTGCCCGGCACGCCATGGGGCACTTGCAGGCCTATGTCGGCGCAGGACGCGCAGCCCTCTACACACTGGAATGTGAACTGCCCGCCCTGTCCCGCCCGCTGTATGAATGCATCCTGACCGGCGTACCGCCGATCCAGAGCGGCATCGTTCACAACAACGTCTCGCGCCTGTCCAACCGGCGCAGCATTTTTCATTACGCCACCAGCGCCGGTTTGACCACTGCGGCGGCGGCTTACCACTGGGTCAGCGAACTGTATAACCGCAGCCCCTTTCTCGCCGCCCGTGATCGTCATACCAACGACGAGGCGCTGGCGATCCAGCATGGGCATTTCTACTGGAATGACCACTACCCCGACTCCCACCTGTTTGCCGACGCCGAAAGCCTGCGCCTCAAGCACGCGCCGGACTTTCTGCTGGTGCACCCGATGAACATCGACGACGCCGGCCACAAGCACGGCCTCGACAGCGCGCAGTACCGCAACAGCGCGCGCTCGGCCGACATCATTCTCGCTGACTACCTGCAAGGCTGGCTCGACGCCGATTACCAGGTGCTGGTCACCGCCGACCACGGCATGAACAACGACCGCTCCCACAACGGCCTGCTGCCGCAAGAGCGCGAAGTGCCGCTGTTCGTGCTTGGCGACGCGTTCAGCCTGAATGCCAACGCGGCGCCGAAACAGACCGATCTGTGCGGCACTGTCTGCGAGCTGCTCGGCGTGCCACATGACAAACCCGTCTGCCGGGAGTTGCTCAAGTGAATGCCATGACTCGCGGCAAATGGCTGGCCTTGCTGTGCCTGGTGCCCTTCGCGCTGTTCTTTATCGTGTTCGAAATCGCCCCGTTGGTCTGGGTGCTGATCAACAGCCTGCAAACCGAAGACACCGGTTGGAGCCTGGAAAACTTCACACGCATCTTCAGTTCGAAGTTCTACCTGCAGGCGATCCAGTTCAGCCTCGAGATCAGCTTCTACTCCAGCGTCTTCGGCATCATCATCGCCACGCTGGGCAGTTACTCGCTGCGCCGGGTGGATTCGCCGCTGCGCAACTTCGTCACGGCCTTCGCCAACATGACCAGCAACTTCGCCGGCGTGCCCCTGGCCTTCGCGTTCATCATCCTGCTGGGATTCAACGGCAGCATCACCATCATGCTCAAGCAGGCGGGAATCATTCAGGACTTCAACCTGTATTCCAAAACCGGGCTGATCATCCTCTACACCTACTTCCAGATTCCCCTCGGCGTGCTGCTGCTATATCCGGCCTTTGACGCGCTGCGCGAAGACTGGCGTGAGTCGGCCGCCCTGCTCGGCGCCAATGGCTGGCAGTTCTGGCGGCATATCGGCTTGCCGGTCCTTGCGCCCGCACTGCTGGGCACATTCGTGATTCTGCTGGCCAACGCCCTGGGCGCCTATGCCACCGTGTACGCCCTCACCACCGGCAACTTCAACGTACTGCCGATCCGCATCGCGGGGCTGGTCTCCGGTGACGTCTCACTGGACCCGAACATGGCCAGCGCCCTGGCCGTGGTGCTGGTGGCGCTGATGACCGTCGTCACGGTGGTCCATCAACTGCTGCTCAAGAGGAGCTACCATGTCTCGCGCTGAAGCCGGCCCGGCGACCCTCTACCATCGTGTGGTGGTGTACCTGCTGTTCCTGATCCTGGTGTTGCCGCTGGCGGGCACCTTTGTCTACTCCATCTCCAGCAGTTGGTCAGCCACCATCCTGCCCGCTGGCTTCAGCCTGAAGTGGTACGTGCAGCTATGGAGCGACCCACGCTTTCTGATGGCTTTCGGGCAATCGTTGCTGGTGTGCGTGGGCGCGCTGATCCTCTCGGTGGTGTTGATTCTGCCGCTGCTGTTCGTGGTGCATTACCACTTCCCCAAACTGGATGCGCTGATGAACATCCTGATCCTGCTGCCGTTCGCCGTGCCGCCGGTGGTGTCGTCGGTGGGGCTGCTGCAACTGTATGGCTCCGGACCGCTGGCGATGGTGGGCACGCCGTGGATTCTGATTGGCTGCTACTTCACCGTGGCGTTGCCGTTCATGTATCGCGCGATCACCAACAACCTGCAGGCGATCAATCTGCGCGACCTCATGGACGCCTCGCAACTGCTCGGCGCCAGTACCTGGCAAGCCGCGATCTTCGTCGTCCTGCCCAATCTGCGCAAAGGCCTGATGGTGGCGTTGCTGCTGTCGTTCTCATTTCTGTTCGGTGAGTTCGTGTTCGCCAACATCCTGGTCGGCACCCGCTACGAAACCCTGCAGGTGTACCTGAACAACATGCGCAACAGCAGCGGCCATTTCACCAGTGCCGTGGTGATCTCCTACTTCTTCTTCGTGCTGGTGCTGACCTGGGCCGCCAATACCTTGAACAAGGACAAAAGCCAATGAGCTTCGTCAGCGTCCAACACCTGCAAAAAAGCTATACCGGCACCCCGGTGTTCAGTGATATCAACTGCGAAATCGCCAAGGGCGAGTTTGTCACCCTGCTCGGCCCGTCCGGTTGCGGCAAGTCGACCTTGCTGCGCTGCATCGCCGGGCTGACCTCGGTGGACAGCGGGAAAATCCTGCTGGATGGCCAGGACATCGTCCCGTTGAGCCCGCAGAAACGTAATATCGGCATGGTGTTCCAGAGCTATGCGCTGTTCCCCAACATGACTGTGGAACAGAACGTCGCCTTCGGCCTGCGCATGCAAAAAGTCAACGCCGACGACAGTCACAAGCGGGTGCAGGACGTACTGCGATTGGTGGAACTCAACGAGCTGGCCGGCCGTTACCCGCATCAAATGTCCGGTGGCCAGTGTCAGCGCGTAGCCCTCGCCCGCTCCCTTGTGACCCGCCCGCGCCTGTTGTTGCTGGATGAACCGCTGTCGGCGCTGGACGCGCGGATTCGCAAGCACCTGCGCGAGCAGATCCGCCAGATCCAGCGCGAGCTGGGGCTGACCACGATTTTTGTCACCCATGACCAGGAAGAAGCCCTGACCATGTCGGACCGTATCTTTCTGATGAACCAGGGCAGGATCGTACAGAGCGGCGATGCCGAGACCCTCTACACGGCGCCGGTGGACGTCTTCGCAGCGGGCTTCATCGGCAACTACAACCTGCTGGATGCCGGCAAGGCCAGCCAATTGCTGCAACGGCCGATCAGCGGGCGCATCGCAATCCGCCCTGAAGCCATCGAACTGAGCCGCAGCGGCGAACTCGATGCGCTGGTGCGTAGCCACAGCCTGCTGGGTAACGTGATTCGCTACCGTATCGAAGCCCGTGGCGTGGAGTTGGTGGTGGATGTGCTTAACCGCAGCGCCGCCGATCTGCATCCGGACGGCCAGCGACTGGCGCTTTTCATCGACCCAAGCGCGCTGTGTGAAGTAGCCTGACGGGCAACGACCGACTGAGAGAGCATAACGGATGGCTTTGGTAATTTTTGATTTGGACGACACCCTGATCCATGGCGACTGCGCCACCCTGTGGAGCGAGCAGATGGGCCGGCTGGGCTGGGTCGACCCTGAATCGTTCATGCGCAGGAACAATGAACTGATGGACGCCTACGGCCAAGGCAAGCTGTTGATGGAAGACTTCATGGACTTCAGCCTGGAGCCGATGATCGGCCGCACCCCGGAAGAAATCGAGCACCTGGTGGAGCCCTGGGTCGAGGACGTGATCGAGCCGCTGATCTACAGCGACGCGACCAGGACCATCGCCCGACACCGCGCGAATGGCGACCGGATCCTGGTGATTTCCGCATCGGGTACGCATCTGGTCAGGCCAATTGCGGCGCGCATTGGTATCGACGAGGTGCTGGGCATCGACCTGGATGTCAGCCACGGGGTGTACAGCGGCCGTACGGTGGGCGTGATGACTTACCGCGAAGGCAAGATCACCCGGTTGCTGGAATGGCTGGAGCGGGAAGGTGAAACATTGGAGGGGGCCTACTTCTATTCGGACTCGCGCAACGATTTGCCGTTGCTGCTGAAGGTCGATCACCCGCAAGTGGTGAACCCTGACCCGGTGTTGCGCGAGCATGCCGAGAAAGCCGGCTGGCCGATCCACCACTGGGTCTGACACTGACTGCCTTGAATTGAAACCCAATCAACTGTGGGAGCGGGCTTGCTCGCGGAAGCGGTGTTTCAGATGAAACATTCTTCACTGATAAACCGCTTTCGCGAGCAAGCCCGCGCACGCATTGACTGCATTCCAAATCGAACTTGCCCTACATCACAGGTATGACTGGATTGCTCTAACCCTTCACATGACTCTCGACGCCTTGCAATGCTTTCACAGTGCCTCCATAGTGAGTACGGACTGAGCCCGTTGCAGTAGCGTCGGGCTTTTTGCATTATGCGACCGGACCATATGGAACCGGCTCCCTCAAAGACGGCCTAATATGCGTTATCAATTGCCCCCGCGTCGAATCAGCATGAAGCATCTGTTCCCCAGCACCGCCCTCGCTTTTTTCATTGGTCTCGGCTTCGCGTCGATGTCGACCAATACGTTCGCAGCCAATAGCTGGGACAAACTTCAGCCTGATCGCGATGAGGTGATTGCCAGCCTTAACGTCGTCGAGTTGCTCAAGCGCCATCACTACAGCAAGCCGCCGCTGGACGACGCGCGCTCGGTGATCATCTACGACAGCTACCTCAAGCTGCTGGACCCGTCGCGCAGCTACTTCCTGGCCGGTGATATCGCTGAGTTTGACAAGTGGAAGACCCAGTTCGACGACTTCCTCAAAAGCGGTGACCTGCAGCCCGGCTTCACCATTTACAAGCGCTACCTGGACCGCGTCAAAGCGCGTCTGGATTTCGCCCTGGGTGAGTTGAACAAAGGCGTCGACAAGCTCGACTTCACCGAGAAGGAAACCCTTCTGGTGGACCGCAAGGACGCCGCCTGGCTGACCAGCCCCGCCGCGCTCGACGACCTGTGGCGCAAACGCGTCAAGGACGAAGTGCTGCGGTTGAAGATCGCCGGTAAAGATTCCAAGGCGATCCAGGAACTGCTGACCAAGCGCTACAAGAATCAACTGGCGCGCCTGGACCAGACCCGTGCCGAAGATATCTTCCAGGCTTACATCAATACCTTCGCGATGTCCTACGACCCGCACACCAATTATCTGTCGCCAGATAACGCGGAAAACTTTGATATCAACATGAGTTTGTCCCTGGAAGGCATCGGTGCCGTCCTGCAGAGCGACAATGACCAGGTCAAGATCGTGCGCCTGGTGCCGGCAGGTCCGGCGGACAAGACCAAGCAGGTCGCCCCGGCCGACAAGATCATCGGCGTCGCCCAGGCTGACAAGGAAATGGTCGATGTGGTCGGCTGGCGCCTGGACGAAGTGGTCAAGCTGATCCGTGGTCCGAAAGGCAGCGTGGTGCGCCTGGAAGTGATTCCGCACACCAATGCACCGAACGACCAGACCAGCAAGATCGTGTCCATCACCCGTGAAGCGGTGAAGCTCGAAGACCAGGCCGTGCAGAAGAAAGTCCTCAACCTCAAGCAGGATGGCAAGGACTACAAGCTGGGCGTGATTGAAATCCCGGCCTTCTATCTCGACTTCAAGGCCTTCCGCGCCGGCGACGCGGACTACAAGTCCACCACCCGCGACGTGAAGAAAATCCTCACGGAACTGCAGAAGGAAAAAGTCGACGGCGTGGTCATCGACCTGCGCAACAACGGCGGCGGTTCCCTGCAGGAAGCCACCGAGCTGACCAGCCTGTTCATCGACAAGGGCCCGACCGTGTTGGTACGCAATGCCGACGGCCGTGTCGACGTGCTGGAAGACGAAAACCCAGGCGCCTTCTACAAAGGGCCGATGGCATTGCTGGTCAACCGCCTCTCGGCCTCGGCCTCGGAGATCTTCGCCGGCGCCATGCAGGATTATCACCGCGCGCTGATTATCGGTGGCCAGACCTTCGGCAAAGGCACCGTGCAGACCATCCAGCCGTTGAACCACGGCGAGCTCAAGCTGACGCTGGCCAAGTTCTACCGGGTTTCCGGGCAGAGCACCCAGCATCAGGGCGTACTGCCGGACATTGACTTCCCGTCGATCATCGACACCAAGGAAATCGGCGAGAGCGCCCTGCCCGAAGCCATGCCGTGGGACACCATCCGTCCTGCGATCAAGTCGGCCTCGGACCCGTTCAAGCCGTTCCTGACGCAATTGAAAGCTGACCACGATACCCGCTCCGCCAAGGACGCCGAGTTCGTATTCATCCGCGACAAGCTGGCCCTGGCCAAGAAGTTGATGGAAGAGAAAACCGTCAGCCTCAATGAAGCGGATCGTCGCAAGCAGCACGCCGACATTGAAAATCAACAGCTCGTGCTGGAAAACGTGCGCCGCAAGGCCAAGGGCGAAGCACCGCTCAAAGAGCTGAAGAAAGAAGATGAAGATGCACTGCCGACCGAGGCGGAAAAAACCAAGCCGGAAGACGACGCCTATCTGGCCGAGACCGGTCGCATCCTGCTGGACTACCTGAAAATCACCAAGCAGGTGGCCAAGCAGTAAATGATGGCAATTTAATGTGATTGCTCCTCGGAGTGTCATCATATAGACATCATTCTGTCGTGAAATAAAGGACCGCAGGTTTCAAGCCTGCGGTCCTTTTTTTTGACCGAGATCGCCATGACCATGACCGAACAGCTGGATGCATTGGGCTCTATTCTGGCTCAAGGCAGTTTGCACAGCCTGTTCCAACCTATCGTTTGTCTGTCTGAACGACGCGTTCTCGGCTACGAGGCCCTCAGCCGTGGCCCGTCCAACAGCCCGCTGCACTCCCCCGTCGCCCTGTTCTCCATCGCCAGCCATGCCGGGCGCCTGAGCGAACTGGAAATGGCCTGCCGTGAGAGCGCATGCCGGCGCTTCAGCGAGCAGAAGCTGCCGGGCAAGCTGTTTCTCAATATCTCGCCGGAATCCTTGGTGGAAACGGCCCACCAACCGGGGCGCACGCTGCAACTGCTGCGCGAGTTCGGCATTCCCCCAAGCCAGGTGGTGATCGAACTCACCGAGCAAACGCCCACCGATGATTTCAAGCTGCTGCAGACCGCGCTGCATCATTACCGCGACATGGGTTTTGCCATTGCCCTGGATGACCTGGGCGCCGGTTACTCCAGCCTGCGGTTGTGGTCGGAGCTACGCCCGGACTATGTGAAGATTGACCGGCACTTTATCGACGGCATTCACCAGGACGCCCTCAAGCGCGAATTTGTCGGTTCGATCCTGCAGATTGCCAAGGCATCCCGCGCCCAAGTGATCGCCGAAGGCATTGAACTGCCGGAAGAGTTGGCGGTGTTGACGGAAATGGGCGTTGATTTCGTCCAGGGCTACCTGCTTTGCCGCCCACAGGAACACCCGCCGCAGGAAGCGCGCTTGATGCTGCCCAAGCCGGATAACGCCAATATCGCTCTTAATGAAGAAAGCAGCGACCTCAGCGCCCTTCTCATTGAACAACCGGCGGTGGATCAAGACACTGCAACTGCCCAAGTGCTCGAATTATTCCGCCGCCAGGCCAATCTCAACTCGCTGGCGGTGCTCAACGGCTGCGGCCAGCCTGTCGGCATTGTGCATCGACACTCGCTCTCCGACGCGCTGCTCAAACCTTTCGCCACCGACCTGTTCGCGCGCAAGCCCATCAGCCGCCTGATGAGCGATGACTTCCTGGCAGTGGAGTTGAGCCAATCCCTGCAACAGGTCAGCCGCTTGCTGACCAGCCGCGCGCGGCAACGCATTGAAGAAGATTTCATCATTACATTGAACGGCGACTATCTGGGCCTCGGCCGGGTCATCGACGTGCTCAAGCTGATCACCGAACTGAAAATCCAGCAGGCGCGCTACGCCAACCCGCTCACTCTGCTACCGGGCAACGTGCCGATCCAACAGTGCCTGACGCGTCTGCTGCAGCAACAGCGTGAGTCGGTGATCTGCTACGTGGATATCGACAGCTTCAAGCCATTCAACGATATCTACGGTTATGGGCGCGGGGATGAAGTGCTGTTGTGCCTGGCGCAGTGCCTGAACGACCGGGTCGATCCCAGCCGCGACTTTGTCGGGCATATCGGTGGCGATGACTTTTTACTGGTGTTGGGCCCGCATGACTGGCGCAAACGGCTCAATCAGCTGCTGGATGACTTTCACACCCAATGCCGGCGCTTCTACCGCGCCGAGCACCTCGACGCCGGCTGCTTCGTCGCGCTCAATCGCCAGGGCGTGCGCCAGGAGTTCGCCTTGCTTTCACTGTCGATTGGTGTGGTGCATTTGTACCCACAGGCCTGTGCACAGCTCGATGCCAGCCAGTTGGCGGAACTGGCGTCACAGGCCAAACATCATGCAAAAGATATAGCCGGCTACAGCATCCATGTGATCGATAGCCTTGACCTGTTGACCGCTTAAGCTTCGGCGGATTCCGGGTACTCGTACTCGAACACCCGCACCACCTCCGAAGCGTGCCAGGACGCGGCGGCCACGCCGTCTGAAGGCCCGCTGAAACGCCCCAGGCGCTCCACGCACTCGAAGAACCCCGTGCGCGGCAGGCGGCTGGCACCCTGACTGATCACCAGGGAACTGCGCAACGGCTGCTCCGCCTTGGCGTCCAGTGCCGCCAGATGCTCGAGGGCGGCGGCCAGGGTCTGCATCGCCGGCGTCGGGAACTGCAGGCGCTCAAGCAGCGCACGGTAGGTCAGCAGATGGCGCTGGCGACGCGCCTGGTCCAGTTCGTTGAGTAACCCATCCCAATGTTGACGGCTGATACGTAGGCTCACGATTCTTCCCTCCAACCTGCAACGCCCAATTCCCAGGCCAGGCTGCGGCGAATGGCGGCATCCGGCTGGCGTTCACCACTTTCAATCAAGCCGAGATATGAGGGGCTGATACCCACCGTGCGCGCCAGGCTTTCGATGGCCAGGCCCTTGGCTTCACGCAGGCCGCGCAAGGCTGCGAGCGGGCGCAGTTCCTGATCGGTGGCAATCGGTGCGGCAGGGGAAGAAGCAAGTGTGGGTTGATGCTGACCGGCTGCTTTTAGTAGCGCTTGGTACTGGTCCCATGGCAACACCGCATACTCGGGTTCGCCATCGCGTGAAATGATCTGAATATCCATGACTGCCCCGTAGGATAAAAGCACTTATCAAGTAAGCTATTTCCTTTGAAGTGTAATCCTAACAGCCGCAGAGGTCGTAGGGGGATCGTCAACGGCACTCGTTTTTTTGCGGATTTTCCTGAGCCAGCAGTTCTGGCGTGGCTGGCAGGCGCTCAACAACCGCCAGCTTTTCCGGGCGCTGCGCATCGCGCCAGGCGCGAAATGCGCTCAGCTCGCCACTCAGGGTTTTCATGACCCATGCCAGCACGGCGATGTCATCGAACATACCGAACATGGGGATAAAATCCGGAATCGCGTCAATCGGGCTGAGGAAGTACATCAGCCCAGCCACTACCGAGATCAGCGCCTTGGGGCTGATGGCCCGATACTCGCCGCGCCAGTAAGCCAGGCACAGGGCCTGGAGCAGCTTGAGATCATCCTTGAGCTGGCCCAACCGATTGCCCTGACTTGAACCTTTGGCTGCGACAGCAAACAGCAGCGTTGGCAAACGGCCACGCCCGAGCAAGCGTGCGGCCATGGGCAGGAAACGGGTGAAATTGAAGGGTGGTTTCATAGGTCACTCCAGTTCCATACGGCAGAAAGGTTATCCACACAAATTGTGGATAACCTTGTGAACAGAGCCTTTTTTCATGGCTGAAAGCCACGGGCTACAAGGCTTGCAGTCAGATCGGGCGTTTTTTGCGCACATCAAAAAAACCCAAGATTTCATTGACTTGGCAAGCGTGTGCGGCTACCCGTGCTCGAGTCTTACATCAGACTACATTGCATAACACGCGTTCGATTGGATTTCTTGTAGGAGCGAGCTTGCTCGCGAAGAGCGTCAACGCCAGCACAGCGCTTCTGGTTTAACGCGGCACCCTCAGGCTCTTCGCGAGCGAGCTCGCGCCTGCATTAAAACCAGCGGAAACGACAACGCCCCGTCGAGACGGGGCGTTGCATGTTCAAGCGCCGATTACTTTTTGGCGGCAGGTGCGGCAGGTGCGGCAGGTGCGTCAGCGGCTTCAGCCTTGGCTGGATCCTTGATGGCCAGCAGCTCCAGGTCGAATACCAGCACGGAGTTGGCTGGAATCGCCGGGCTCGGGCTCTGGGCGCCATAAGCCAGATCGGACGGGATGTACAACTCGACCTTCTCGCCTACGTGCATCAGTTGCAGGCCTTCGACCCAACCCGGGATCACACCGCTGACCGGAAGGTCAATCGGGCTGCCACGGTCTACGGAGCTGTCAAAGGTGGTGCCGTTGGTGAGCTTGCCGGTGTAGTGAACAGTCACTACGTCGGTCGGCTTAGGCTGCGCGCCATCGGCTTTCTTCACGATCTTGTACTGCAGACCGGAAGCGGTGGTGACGACGCCATCTTTCTTGGCGTTATCTTCGAGGAATTTCTTGCCGGCCGCCGCCGACTCTTCGCTCATTTTGGTCATGCGTTCTTCAGCGCGCTTTTGCAATGCGGCAAAGGCTTCAACCAGTTCGTCGTCTTTGAGCTTCTGCTCCTTCTTGCCGACAGCGTCTTCAATGCCTTGGGCTACCGCTTTGGAGTCCAGGTCATCCATGCCTTCTTGAGCAAGGCTTTTGCCCATGTTCAGGCCGATGCCGTAGGAAGCTTTCTGCGCCGGGGTTTTCAGCTCTACGCTGGTCTGCGAATCACAACCCGCAAGTACCAGGCTAACCAGGGCCACCGCCGCCGCCAACCGATGCTGTTTCATGCTATTTCCTTGTTCATGCGCCAAAAGGGCATTTGAATAAAGTCGCGAGCTTATCAGGCGGCCACGACCAATGGCTACCGGCATGTGAGCAGGAAACTTCTGATAAGTTCACGTGTTTAAAAGCAATTTCATTCATGATGGAGGCCCGCGACGGATCGTGGGAGCGACCACTACCAGGCTCATGGCCACTTGCCGCCCCCCTGGCGTAGTGGCATAACAAAGCGACAACTCGACAAGGATAGTTAACTTGCGCATTTTTACCCGTGTTTTACTCCTGATCCTCATAGCACTGGCCCTGATTCTGGCCGTGGTGCTCTACTACACCGTCAACCCCAAGCTGCCGGATTACGTGCCCGTGGAACAGGTGCACTACCAGGACCAATGGAGCGCCGCCGACCGCCAGACCTACTACTTCACGCCCCAGGGCACCCAAGTAAAAGGCCTGCACTACAACTGGTTCACCGCCCTGGAGCTGCCTTTTTCCGAGCGCCGCTTTGCCACGCCGGCCTACCTGGCCCGTTTCGGTTTCCTGGTGGACCCCAAGCAGGTGCCCACCACGCAAAACCCCGGCAACCTGCCCGTGGGGTTTGCCCGGCATAAAAACGCTGGCAGCGACGTTGAGTACCTGGATATCACCTGCGCCGCCTGCCACACCGGCGAACTGCACTTCAAAGGTCAGGCTCTGCGCATCGACGGCGGCTCAGCCCAGCACGTGCTGCCCTCGAGCGTGCCGACCTTGCGCGGTGGCAGTTTCGGCCAAGCCCTGGTCGCCAGCCTTGCGGCAACTTATTACAACCCATGGAAGTTCGAGCGTTTCGCCCGCCAAGTCCTGGGTGACCGCTACGAAGCCGAGCACAGCCAACTGCGTCGGGACTTCAAACAGTCGCTGAACCAGTTCCTCAAGGTTGCCTGGAACGATACCCATCGTGGTCTCTACCCCACCGAAGAAGGGCCGGGCCGCACCGACGCCTTCGGCCGCATCGCCAATGCCAGCTTTGGCGATGCCATTTCGCCGGAGAACTATCGCATCGCCAACGCGCCCGTGGATTACCCGCAGCTGTGGGATATCTGGACCTTTGACTGGGTGCAATGGAACGGCTCGGCCCAGCAACCCATGGCACGCAATATCGGTGAAGCCCTGGGCGTGGGCGCAACTCTGGACTTCTTCGACAATGCCGGCCAGCCCCTGCAGGGTGATGCGCGCTACCCTTCCAGCGTACGCGTGCGCGACCTGAACCTGATCGAAGAGACCTTGCAACGCCTCAAGCCACCCACCTGGCCGGAAGACCTGTTCGGCGCCATCGACAAGCCGCTTGCCGCTCGGGGCCGTGCGCTGTTCGCGCAAAACTGCGCCGGTTGCCACGTGCCCACCGTCACCGCAGAGAATGGTCGAGCGGTGCAGCAATTGAACATGTTTGCGGTGGACGACATCGGCACCGACCCCGGCACCGCCAACAACATTGCCGACCAGCGCTACGACCTCAGCGCCCTGCAATGGGCCCCGACGGAACTGGCCAAGCTCGATGTGCAATTGCACCCCGCGCCAACCCAACCACTGGACATGAAACGCATGTCCGTGGCCCAGGGCCTGGCTTATGTCACCGCGTTCGTCGAAGAGCATGCCTATCGCGCCGCAGGCGTGACCCCAGCCGAGCGCCCCGGCCTGAATGGATTTGGCCTGCCCATCGGCGTGCAGGAATTACGTGCCTACAAAGCACGGCCGCTGGCGGGCGTATGGGCCACCCCGCCGTTCCTGCACAACGGTTCGGTGCCGACGATTTACCAGTTGCTTTCCCCCCAGGATGAACGCAGCAGCACCTTCTATAAAGGCACGTTCAACTACGACCCGCGTCATCTGGGTTTTGAAACTTCTGCATTCAAAAACGCCTTCCTGTTCGACACCCGGATTACCGGCAACCACAACAGCGGCCACGAATTCCGTGCCGGCAAGCGTGGCAACGGTGTCATCGGCCGGGGCTTGTTACCCGAGGAACGTTGGGCACTGCTGGAATACCTCAAAGTCCTGGGCGGGCCGCTGGAGCAACAACTGCCATGATTATCCGATCACAAAACAAGGAACACTCCATGCTCGCGCGTATCTGGCTGCGTCTCGGCGCCATTGTCGGCAAAACATTGCTGTGGCTGGCAGGCCTGGCCTTGCTGGTGTGGCTGGCCGCCAGCCTGTGGTTCGCCTGGCGGCACAGCGGCCCGGTGTCGCCCGACGAACAGATCCCGCCGGGTGAAGCAGCCATGACCCAGGGCATCATTCAAACGGCAGTACGCATCGTCGATCAGCATCGAGAAGGCACGCGCTACCTGCGTGATGCCCACGCCAAGGCGCATGGTTGCGTGAAAGCCGAAGTCAGTGTGCCGGCCGACCTCGACCCGGCCTTGCGCCAGGGCGTGTTCGCTGAACCGGGCAAGACCTGGCAGGCGATGATCCGCCTGTCCAACGGCAACGCCTACCCGCAATTCGACAGCATCCGGGATGCTCGCGGCATGGCCATCAAGCTGCTGGATGTGCCCGGCAAACAGCTGATGGCCGACCAGCAAACACGCACTGAGCAGGACTTCGTGATGTTCAGCCACCCGAACTTCTTCGTCAGCGATGTGGCGGAGTACGCGCAAAACATCGGTGCCCAGGCGGATGGCAAAAAAGCCCTGGCGTTCTTCCCCACGCTTGACCCGCGCAGTTGGCAGGTGCGCCATCTGTTCATCGCCCTGGCGACCCTGGCTCCCGCGCCAGCCAGCCCGACGCAGGCCACGTACTTTTCCGTATCGCCCTACAAGTTCGGAGCAGCGAACGCCAAATTCCGTGTCGCGCCAGACCCGCAAAGCTGCCCGCCATACCAACTGCCGAAGCAGAATCAGGACCTGCCGAACTTCCTGCGCAGCGCGCTCAACCAACAACTGTCCACCGACCGCGTGCCGGCGTGTTTCGTGCTGCAGATCCAGCGACAGAACCCACAGAAATTCATGCCCATCGAAGACACCAGCATTGAGTGGAAGGAAAATGACGCGCCTTATGAAACCGTGGCCAAGGTGCGAATTGCGGCGCAGGATTTCGACACCCCTGCGCTGAATCTCGCGTGCGACAACCAATCGTTCAACCCCTGGTTTGGCGTGGAAGCGCATCGCCCCATCGGCGGCATCAACCGGCTGCGCAAGGCGGTGTACGAAGCGGTCAGTGATTACCGCCACAGCCGCAACGCTCAGTAAGCGCGGCAAATCGCAGACGAGAAAAAGCCCGCTCAATGAGCGGGCTTCCGGTGGCGACCTAATGCCGAATATGTCGGCCAACCCAAGCAGAAGCGAGCTTCATCATTACAACGTGCAGTAACATGTCAGGCGAAGTCGCTGTAAAACACCGCGCTTGCATTCCCCTGCGTCGGCAGGGTGGCTTGCGAAGCATGCAGAGGCCTTTAGGCGTTTGTTGACAGGAATGTGTGCTCGCTAAGGATAGCCAGCGGCGGCGCACCTATTGGGCCTTGCCTTATGAAAAGATTGAAGCTTATTGCTGTATTGGTACTCCTCCCGCTCTGCATGAATTTGCTCGGCGCCTGGGAGTTGCAACGCAGCACGGACCGAAGTCGGGAAATAATCGAAACCCAGGCCGACTTCGAACAGTTCCGCACTTATCTTGAGACATTGGCTGCCAAGCGTGACTCAAGTTCGGCCCCGGTCATGGTCGACATCGGCGGCGGGAAGCGCATGGAACTTCAGGCGGCGTTATCTCGCGTCACTGAACTGCTTGATGACTTGTCGACGCTGCAACCGTTAACCACGGCAATGACTTGGCTGGCCCGCGTCGTCATCGTGCTCGGCTTGCTGGCCGCGCTGGTGGGTGGCCTCGGCATGTTCGGCCTGCAATGGGCTGGCGCCAGGGCGCTTCATTCCAGAGACCAATTACTGCATACCTTTAACCGTGTGAGCAGAGTCCTGCCCTATGTGCTGGTCGGTCACATTATCGTCATGGGCACTGCGGTGTCCGCGGTGCTGGCGTTCGAAGCCCTGGGCATCTGGCACGCAGGGCGTATGTCCGGCGGCGAATTCAAGTTGATGATCATTGCGCTGATCATCATGGGCGGTTTTCTGTATTCGATCTGGCAGATGGGCAAGCAACTGCGCTTTATGCTGCACATGTTCGAATCGTCATCGATGGCGGTGCTGGGTCAGACGGTCTCGGTCGAGCAAGCTCCCGTGCTATGGGCGCATGTGAACGACACGTCCCGACAACTGGGCGCACTGGCGCCTGATCAGATTGTGCTGGGCATGAGTGAAGGCTTTTACGTCACCTCAAGCGATATTGATCTGCTACCTTCCGGTCTCGCGTTGAAGGGGCGTACCTTGCACGTCCCGATCATGTACCTGGGTGTGCTCGACTCGGCAGAAACCACTGCCGTGATTGGTCATGAACTGGCCCACTTCGCCGGCGCCGACACCGAATACAGCCTGCGCTTCTTGCCCATTTACGATGGCATTGGTCGCAGCCTGGGTGTGATCGCCCAGACGATGCTCAGCAGCGACGCACTGCAACGCACGATTCTGCGTCCAGCGTTCATGCTTGGCGTCTTCTTTATGGAGAGTTTCGATCACGCGGTGCATCACTGGAGTCGCGTCCGGGAACTGGAGGCCGATGCCGCAGGCGCCAAGGTGGCGGGCAATCTCGCTGCCGCCTCGGCTCTGGTGCGCATCTCGGCCATCGACCCTGTACTGCAGGATAAAGTGCAGGCACACATTGCACAGGCTGCCAATTTGACTTCGGAGCAGGCCGCTGCCACGGATCTACCGACGGCGGTACTGCATGAATTGGCCGCTCAGCCGTTGAGCCTGCCCGAAGAAGAAATGGCTACGCAGTTGCCGCACCCGTCGGACACTCACCCTTCAAACGGCGAACGTGTTGCGTCGTTGCAGGTCGACGTGGATGACGCAGTACGCAGTGGTACCCGACCATTGGATGCGGCGCAGGCCTGTGCCGCCATGGACCGATATTTTGCAGACCCTCAAGCCGTGCGCACACGTATTACCCAAGACTATCTCGGCTACTACGTAAAACAGGACGCCGCGGCGATTGAAGAGCTGCGCACTCATGCCGGTAATGTGACCGGCGAGGTGATCCTGCACGAAGGCGCACACCTGCGCGGCACGCTCATACTGATTTTCTGCGCGCTGCTGACGCTGGCTGCGATCGTTCTGGCCGCGATGCCATCACTGTCCCGCGTGCTTTTCGTGATTGCCGGCCTGTTGATGCTCGCCGTACTGTGCATCCTCCCATTTGCCTTGCGCATGCGCGCCCGGGCCTTGAAGACGGCTTTGCTGCTGACCCCGGATCACTTTGTTTTCGCCAACCTCAAAGCGCCGCTGCCGATCATGCACATTGCTGATTTTGGCGTGCAAATTGGCAAGGGTTTTACATTGAATATCCTGCTTGAAGACGACGCGCCTCTGCCTGAGGTTAAGTCGCGCTCGTTCTTTGCGCCGGACGCGCGAGTGTTTACAAAGAACCGCTGGGTCCAGTTGGAACTGCTGCAATTCTGCCGCGATAACAAGACGCTCAAGCCCCAGGACCTGGCGGAGCTGATCGGCAATTACATAAATGCCGGCACCGCGCGGCACATGCTGGCGCAGCGTTTCGAGCAGGCATAGAGCGGGGGCTTCAGGCATGTTCCAAGCGATGAAACAAAGACAGGCCGCTGAAATGGAGGCCGCTTTTCAAAAGCTTGCACTCAAGATCGGCATTGAGCTACCGGAACGTTTGTCAGCACTGATCGCCATAGCGCAATCGGACAAAGGGGCCCTGCGCAGTGCTTATGACCTGTTTTGGCTTGATGCCGAAGAGAGCGAGCGCGAAATTGATGAGTGGCTCAATCCGGATGACCAGCAAGGTCGAACGTTCCTGCCTTTCGCAAATAACGGCAGCGGTGAACCGCACTGCTTCGTACGCCTGGAAAATGGGGCGACGGGCATCGCGCAAGCACTGCATTTCGGGCAGACGACAACCCTTGCCCACGCCGACATATCGTCATGGGTGGCGAGCCACTATGTGCGCGTCGCGGCCAACACCTCCCAGTTGACCTATCAAACAGAGGTTGGCGCAGCACTCATCGATGAAGTGCAATTGCTCCATCCAGCATTGCTGCCGGCAGACCGCGCGCTGCTTGCCGACCTTTTTTCCCGACCCTGTGTGACCATGGCATTCAAGGAGGGTCCCAAGAGCCTCTCGAAAACAGTTAACGCCTTCATTTCTCAAGAGGAAGAGCAATCATTGCTTAAAAGACTCGAGCAGCCAGACCCTATCGAATTCGCCGTACTGCGTGACTGGATGCGCTGAGTACGCCTTACATTTGCACAACCACAACGGATTGCCCATGAGCGAAAAACAACCCTGCCGAATTTGCGCAAACTTGATATTGCCAACAACGGCTGCGCGCAACGACGGGATGTGCATGCCCTGCAAGCGCGGCTATCGGGAGCGTATCGAAGAAGGCAAACGCTGGGCCGAAGAGCGCAAGCGTTACATCGCCAGCCCGCAAGCGTTGTATTGGGAGGCGCTGGTCAACCGCGTCTACAACACCCCCGAAGGTTTCTCAGGGCTGGCCTTGGCAGAGCAGCACTATTACGCCGTCAGCGTATTACAGGGTGAGGTCTGCAATGGAGGCTTCGACCAGTACTTCGGCAACTCCTCGGGGGAGCACTGCGCCAACGCTTGCGCGGGCCTCCTCGAACTGGGCGCGACGCAGACGCTGGCGCTGCTCGAAGAGGCCAGGCATTTGCTGTTCGGTACCCAACCCGTGCCAAGCGACCAAGGCTTGCGCCAGTTGAGCATGCCCACCTACGCAGACGAACCGGACCTTGAGTGCGAAGCCGCGCTGGATGCCCTGGACACGCGATTTTATCTGGACACCGAACACCTCAACGAGCGCTTGCTAAAGTACGCCCGCGAACACCGCTTGTTCGAAATGGACGCTGATTGAAAGTGCGAGGACAAGGACAGACAGACAGACAGATGCCAATGAAGGGCACGAACTCGGCAAGGAGGAGGAAGACCGAGGAGGGAGAGACGGAGCAGTCGGCCTGCCGCTTACACGCCGTGGGCGTGATTACCCGTCCTGGATGGCACCTGTAAAGGCAAGGCTAAGGACTATGCTTGCCGCAGATTGGCGAATGGTTTTATGCGAGCTACGTCCATAGCGTTCCGGGTAATCACCACCCTCTTGCACAACATCCAACACGCGTTGGCGTCACGATTGCACAACAATCCGCGCCTGCAGGGTCTCCAGGCCAAGGCCCGCGACGTAACACACCTGCTCATCGGTATCCTGTGTTGCCCGGCGTAGCCCCTCGATTGCCCGAAGCGCGTCGTCGGGCGGCAGGCCACTGTTATTCAATCCACTCACAGCATGACGGCGAATTGCTACGTGGGGCGAAGCCAGGCCGCGCAAGGCTTCGCTGACATCTGCAGGAGTGGTATCGATTTTGCCGCAAGCGCCTTCGAGGGTTTCTTCAACCGCAGCCCGAAGTTCAGGGCGCTGATCAAGCAAACGCTCAAGGGGCCTGTAATTCAGCACCGGTGGCTGCACGCTCCGCCAGCGGAAACCGTCAAAGTTAGCGCAGATACCCGCGACTGCGACATCGGGCGCTTGCTGCATAAGCCAGTCGACATCCTCAAGGTAACCCAGGGCCTTCGCGCACCAGGTGCGTGTCGGCTGCTTACTGGCCTCGATCGCCTGTCGGCGCAGGGCCTGGATGACGGGCTCATCAGCAACGCCGGCCAGCCCGAGAATGCGCGCTGCAGGTGTAGGTTCTTTATGCCCGTTGACCTGCTCGATAAGCGCTGCCTGTGCGGGACGGCCATTGGCAATCAGCCAGCGCTCTGCGTCTTCCCCCGAGATGCCATGGGAACGGTGCAAGCGGCTGACGTAGAACGCGGCCTGCTCGGCGTGCGGTAAGGCAGAGACTTCGCGCAGGGTGTTTTCAATGGCCAGTTCCACAGGGAAATTATCCTCGAACTGCTGGCGGGTCATGCTGCGTTGGGCCAAGGCGATATCGCCAGCAAAATCATGGAAAATCACCACGAAGCCAGGCGTCACCCCAGGGTTCTGACTGAAATGTCGGCCCAGCGCCCTGGCGGCACGGCTAACAGTGACCAGAAAGCGTCGCTCGACCGCTTGCCATTGGCGCGGGCCAAGGCGATTGGCATGGGCTTGCAGCTCACCGTCAAGCGCCGTGAACTGCTCAGCAGCGCAGATTTCCCAATCCCAGCGCCAGTCCGTCGGGTTCCACTTCACCGAACTGAAGCTTTCATCTTTCTCGTCAGGGTGGTCTTCGCTGAGTGCTTGCAAGCTGTTCGCGGCAAAGCTGGGCAGCGACAGCACCGCCTCTTCTTCCCGGTAACTGGCATGAAATGCTGCGGCGTACAAAGGGCTGACGCCTTCATCGAGCAGTGTTTGCAATGCATGTCTGGCAGCATCGAACAGCGCCTGTTCCAGCGTTTTCCAGTTCATCGTTCAGGTCCCTGCTGATAAGTGATTAAAGCCGAGCAAGTCGAGCATGCCCTCAAGGGTGCTTTCCAGACGGGCCAATTCAATGTGCGTGCCGTCGCCATATTCAGCGGTGCGCAGCGCACATTCAATAATCACCGTGAGCCCCAGAGGTGCTCGGTGGCCGGGGTATTTGCGCAGTTTGAGTTCGACCCGGGTCGGGCTCACCCAGGTACTGAGGTCTGCTGACCACAGACGGTCCTCGAAGCCAAACACCAGGTCCCTGTTTTGGGTATCGATGATCTGCGGCGGGAACAGCCAGTGCGTGTTGCCTGCTTCCCACGGGACAGCCTGGACTTGATAGCGACCGTCTGGAGACAAGGACAGTATTTCAATGTCGCTCATGAGTGTGTTCCTGCAACTGTGCCAAGGTGATTGGAATCGCGGCGCCCCAACAAGTAATTGGCGGGCGTTGGCGCCGAGGCCTTACGAGGTAACCGCACCGCGGCTCAAGTATCAGGTTTTAGCCAACGCCCTTTTCGCAGCCTCGGCTTTGAGCGCTTTGGTTTTACCGTGCTCTGCCAGCAGCTCCAGCGTATGTGTGCTGGCCATGGGATGATTGAGCAGGTACTCATGAAGAAGCTTGTCGCCGGCGCGAATGAGCTGCAAAACAACCGCTGGGACGTTGTGATCCTCATCGAAGCGCCTCATCTGGCTTTCCAGCCAGTAGTGTTTTTCCGCCGTTTGTTCGCAAGTGTCCTGAGTGAAAATCTGCACCCGTAACTCATCCTGCTCCAGCACGTGCACAAATAAAAACACGGTGGTGGCAAAGGTCAGGTATTTACGATTGGTCGCGGTTTGCGGGAGGTACACTTGTGAGCAAAACTGAAACAGTTGTCCGTCACAGGTAGGAATGCTGGCCTGCGATGCATTCCATCTAGGTGGGCGACGCAGAAAGAGAATGTCTTTCTTCTTGATCATGTCAACGCAAACAGGCCGCGCGTCTTCCCCTTTGCGGCTATACATCACTTCTTCATTCTGTGAGAGCGGGTGATATATCAGTGCTCCGCTGTTCAGTTGTTTCTCTATGACCAGGTAATGAACTCGCCACAATTCGCCATATTCGGGGTGAACCTCACCGGTATTGACCTTGCAGCCAAACAGATACAGTGCTCGTTCAATCTGGCTGCCCAGAATCACCAGGTCTGTATGGGCGAGTGTGATCCGCTCGATAAATACAGCCTGGTTGCCTTGTATCTTGGGCCAGGGAATATCCAGCATCGGATCCTGGCCCTGCATGTTGATGGCGATCGTCGCTGTTTCAGGCGCCTTATTCACACTATCGACCTTTCCCAATCAGCGGCTGTGCCCCAAGGGCGCTTCTTTTTTGTATCAATGCGCCAGATATTACCTTTACGGGTCAGACCAAACAGTACCTCGTAACGCGACCTCGTACTGGGGGCCTGGCGCGTCATGATCGCAGTCCGGCGAGCCTCAGGCTCAATGCTGACCAGTGCGTCCTCAGGCGTATATTCCGGTGGAAAACCAAAACTGCCGAGGCGCCCGTAAGTGCGTGGCTTTGGCGTACAAAAACGCTCGAATATCTGATTCTGCGCCTGCTGGATCACCACCCAGTCGAGCTCACCATCATCTAGGCGTTGCTGCTGGTTGTAGCAGTCGGTTTCCCAGCGATGCATGGCCAGGATGAAGCCACGCAGGACACTTGCGGGATTGCTGTCATCAACGTCTGATAAGTCCGCAGCGACGCCGGGCCAAGGCATCGAATACTCTTCGGGCGCGATAGGCGCCAGCGCGCCATGTTGCTGCAACAGCGCCACGATCTCTGCGTGGTTGCGTGCGCCCGCCATCGACAGCGCGTTGTCGCCAATACCGGTTTGTACGTGCACATTTGCTCCTGCCGCCAGCAAGGCAGCCACGACATCTGCGTGACCCTCACGGGCAGCGATCATCAAAGGTGTTTGTTGATATTCGTAGGCTGTCAGGTCGACGGCCGCCTGAGCGACCAGTAACGCGTCCACGATTTGAAGATTGCCTTGATCGGCAGCCCAGCCGAGGGCCGTGAAACCGAGGGTCTGGTCAGTCTTGTCCAGGCTCGCGCCGCGGGCGATCAACACGTTGACGGTGTGCGCATGCCCGGCAATTGCCGCTTCAATCAATGCCGTACGGCCTGGCATCTTGTCGACAAAATCGATATCGGCGCCACCGTCCAACAAGCTCAACAACTTTTCGTTCTGCCCAGACGCGGCCGCTTTTAACAGTACCTTGCTCAAGGACATCTCCTGATATTGATTGCCATCCCTATGCCCATCATTGCGATAAGGCCGTTCGCGGCGTGAAGTGGTACTGATTTGCCTGGCCTGAGCGCACATCTTCGCATGCCCTGTCCAGGGCTAAGAAACCGAGTTGTAGTTCTCTGCGCGTATACTTCTTCCCGCCCCAAAAAAATTCCTGCGGGAGCGTAAAACTTACTCATCCCGCTCAATCGTGAAATCCCATTGATGAAAATTGGCCTCATCACGCATAACCGGTAACGACTCGACGGCAGTGATACCCAACTCATATACCCTTCGTGGGAACCCTTCGTTCAATTCGCTGAAGCCAGCGACGCTCAATGCGTAGAGCCCCGGCGAAATATCCAGATAGTCATTATTCTCAAGGCGCTCCGAGAGCCGGGCTTTGTAGTTCAGAAAGAACCCGGGATCCCAATCAGTCAGAGCATGCAAATCAGCAACTATCACCACGCCGCTGATGACGCTCAGCGGGATATCTGTGTGTCTAAAAACCGCTTCGGCGCATCGTTCAGAGGGCAACTCCCGATCATTGCGCAAACGAAATACATAGTGTTCTTCAGGGAGTGGATACAAGGGCACAACCGCCCCACTCTGGACAGCCAACCGTCCTGATTCACTTTGTTCGACGAACACCTCAAAGAGATTGAAATCGTCCAGACACTGCTCTGCGATAAAACGGTTCAACACGAGCGGATCGAAAATAACCACACCTGGGCTGAAAGTTTCTATGTTTGCTTCAGTCTTCATCCATCACCCCTCCGATCAAGCGCGCCAGCATTGAACCATCATTTCAAATGGTAATCTCAAATGGCTATGATCAGCCCTGCAGCTCAAGGAAGAATACCTTCATGAAAGCCCTCAGGCTCATTAACAATAACGCGTCGTCCAGCCAGGGATAGGGAACATATTGATGATTGTCGGAATAGACCTCGGTACCACTAACAGCCTGGTTGCCGTCTGGCATAACGATGCCAGCGTGTTGGTGCCCAATGCACTCGGAAATGTACTGACGCCTTCGGTCGTAGGACTGGACGAGGAAGGCCGGATACTGGTTGGCCAGGCGGCACGCGAGCGCCTGCACACTCATCCAGGCCAGACCGCTGCGTTGTTCAAACGGCACATGGGCAGCGCCAACACGGTTCAGTTGGGGGCACGTTCATTGCGCCCCGAGGAACTGTCGGCGCTGGTCCTGCGCAGTCTCAAGGAAGATGTTGAGCGTGCTTACGGCGAACCGGTGACCGAGGCCGTCATCAGCGTTCCGGCTTACTTCAGTGATGCCCAGCGCAAGGCCACGCGTATAGCGGGTGAATTGGCCGGGTTGAAAGTCGACAAACTGATCAACGAGCCGACCGCTGCCGCATTGGCCTATGGCTTGCCTCAGCGCGACAAAGAGACTTCGTTTCTGGTCTTCGACCTCGGCGGTGGCACCTTTGACGTGTCAATACTGGAACTTTTCGACGGCGTTGTGGAGGTCCGTGCCAGTGCGGGTGATAACTACTTGGGCGGCGAGGATTTCGATCAGTTGCTAGCCGAGCATTTCATTCAGACACAACGCGCCCAGCCTGGCTTTCCCGCCCCCCAATCGATCGTCCAACCGCTGCGCCGCGAAGCCGAACGCGTGCGCCAGGCATTGGGGCAGGACTGCGACAGCGAGTTCGTTTTGCGGGTAGGTGGCAACGAGTGGAAGTACGTTTTCACTCAGGACGATATGAGCACATTGTTCGCCCCCCTGCTGGAGCGCCTGCGCAATCCGATCGAGCGCGCGTTGCGTGATGCCAAAATACGCATCAACGAACTCGACGAAGTGTTGCTGGTGGGCGGCACTACACGCATGCCCCTGGTACGTAAACTTGCCGCTGGCCTGTTCGGCCGGTTTCCCTCGATTCATCTCAACCCTGATGAAGCCGTGGCTCACGGCGCAGCCATACAGGCCGCGTTGAAATCACGCAGCGCTGCCCTGGAGGAAGTGATACTCACAGATGTCTGCTCCTACACGCTGGGCATCGAGATTTCGCAAAAAGTCGGCAGGGAGCGTGAAAACGGCCACTATTTACCGATCATTGAACGCAACAGCACGGTCCCGGTGAGCCGGGTCAAAACCGTGTCGACGGTCGGTGATTTTCAGGAAAGCGTGGTGGTCAGCATTTACCAAGGCGAAAGCCGCCTGGTGCGCGACAACATCGCCTTGGGTGAACTGGACATTCCTGTCCCGCCACAGAAAGGCGCTGTGGATCTTGATGTGCGCTTTACCTACGACAATAACGGCATTCTGGAATGTCAGGTCAGCATTCCCGCGACCGGAGAGCAGCACGTACTGGTCATCGAAAATAACCCGGGTGTACTGACCAGCGAAGAAATTGCCGAGCGCCTGCAAGCGCTTGCCGAACTCAAGGTGCATCCCCGTGACCAGCAGATCAATACGCTGTTGGTTGCCCGTCTGGAACGCATGTATCAGGAGAGTCTGGGCGAACTTCGTGAGGAAATCGACCGCTGTGCAAACCTGTTTCAGCAGGCGCTGGCAAGCCAGGATGAACGCATCATTCGTCAGGCCCGCAATGACCTGAGCGAACGCATCGCACTGCTGGAAAAAGGCGGTCGGTACTAAGCCATGGTATTGACTTTCGATTGCTGGGAAGTACTGGGCCTGCCCGCCGGGTCCGATGAGCGCAGCATCAAGCGCCAATACGCCAGACAGCTCAAGACCACGCGCCCAGACGAGGATCCAGTCGGCTTCCAGCGACTGCGTGAGGCGTATGAGCAAGCCTTGCAGATCATGCGTGATGGAAGTCTGGACGAGAGCGGGCGAACTGCCGCTGACTTCATGGCTCAACCCTTTGCTATCAAAAGCGACCCACAGCAGCCTTTTAACCTGACACGCTCACTCTACGAACAAGCCGTCGATCTGCTGTCCGGGTTTGATGACGCCGACGTGGAACAGTATTGGGCTGAAGCCTCGGCCAAAGGCTGTGAAGCCGAGTTCGAGCGCCTGCTGTTCCAGCGCTGCGCAGACGCCCCTGAAACGCATACTGCGTTATTGGCCTGGGGTGTCGAAAAACGCCAATGGTTGACGCCGTGGCAGCAGATCCTTGGCGGTGAGTTTCAGCAACAACGGCTAGCCCTTGCCCTCACGACAGGGCTTTATCGCAGCCTTGATCAGCAGATCGCCGCAGGCGAAGAAGAAGCTTTTCTGGATTGCCTGGAGCAGCAAAGCCGACAAGGCTGGCTCAGTGATTTTGCACGCCGCCAGGCACTGCAGGTGCACGTCCTGAATCTGTTGCTGAATACTGAAGTCTGGTCACCCGAACTCTTCCGGCGCGTCTGCCATTTGTTCGCCTGGGATGATGAAGCGGCAGTGGTGCCCATTACAGATGAGCAATGGCAGTACCTTCGCCGGCGCTGTGAGCAACACGCCTGGCTCAACGAGCTGCGCAGTCTCATGCGACAGCGGGAACAACAACCGAGTGCGCGCGCCAATGCCGCCAGCCTGTTGCTGCTATCCACCGACCCTGCACAGCAAGCGCAACTGGCTGCTGATTTTGTCGAGGCCGACTGGCAGGCCTGTGAACAACTGTCAGAGACCTTTGCCAGACAGTTCCCTGACCTACTGGGAATATTCCCCAACCACAACCCGTGGTTCTGGAAGGAATTTGTCGTTCCCAAGGCGCCGCCCTACGGACTGAAACGCAGCGCCTGCATAATCACCCTCTGCCTGATACTTGCCAACATGGATCAGCCCGACTTCATGTTCGCGGTTACAGTAATCCTGCTGCCACTCTATATCGCGGGCGGCGTATTGGCGGCTTATACCGGTAAGTGGCTACTGACCCATTGGCTCTCCCTGACGCGATCCCTGTATGACCTGGACTTGCAGCTCAGCGAGTGGTGTGTGCGACACAAGCTGATCGAGGATCGTCGTTACCTGGTGATTCGTAACAGCGGCAGTTTTCTAGCGCTCGGATTTCTAATATGGAAGTTGCTCGGCATACTCGGCCTCGCAACTTATGTACTGACCGCAGCCCTCGGCCTGCTGCGATTTGCCGGTGGCGCGCCTACAGACCGTCAGTACCGCTGGCGAAAGCCGTTGCAGGCGATCTATCGAATTGCCGGACTCAGCCCGTTGCAATGGGTATTTGGCGTTTCGATGTTGTGTGTAATCGGCTATGTGCAACTGCACATGCCCGGCACCCTGCTGACTAAAGGTTGATTGTTGAAGACCGGCCACTGGCAGGACTCAGAGGCTCTGAGCGAACGCGTTGCGGACATCATTATCCTGTCACTGAAGAGCATCTGACCTCCCCTATCACTGGAGCACCACATGAAATACGACGATGCCTCCTGGCACTACCTGGGCACCTTCCCCAAGCATCTGCCAAAGGCTGCTGGTGCCACTCATATCGGCATGTTTCTCGCGTGGATGTTGATCAACAACCTGGCCAGCGAAGCGCTGGAGGAAGATGCCAAGAGCGAACTTGCCCACCTCAAGAATCGCACCCTCACCGGGGCACAGTTTCTAATGACCGTACTGGACGAAAAACTGACCGACCAGGAGTTCTCTGAAACCGGCAATGCATTTGCCGTTGCCTACTACGAAGGTTTGAACAACGACAGTCGTTACGTCGACGACTACCTGCTGGCCTTTGACGTCAGCATTAAAACCCTCTACAGCGTTGAGGACAGCTGGGCCCATTACGATCAACTGTCTGCCGTCATGGATGCACGCTTTGCGGCATGGAATGCAGCCGGGCGACCCAAACATATTATTTGAACGGCCTGGCGCCGCGCAGCACTGGTGGTCGCAGAGCGACACGACTGATTGAACAGCCCGACGTGAGGCCCTATGAAAACTTACAGCATCCGGGAAGTACTGCAGAATATCGCACGCATGCCTGACAATTGGTTCTACTTGCCAGCGACTCAATGGACGCTGGATACCCGCGGCGCGTTTTCACTGGACAGTAAGGATTTCGCTCCCGACTCCACCGACTATCTACCCCCGCAGGTGCTCAGTGACGGTTGGGTGGCAACACTGGAGAAGGCCATGATTGAGGACGTCATCTTCAACGCCGACCAGCAATTGCCTCATCCATCGCTGGAGAGCTACTTCAAGGCCTTTGAATTCTTTTACCAGAACGATGCGTTCTTGGAATTTCAACAAGACCTGCGCTAATACACGATGATCGTTAGCCATACCTCGCCACGAGAACCCATGTTGACTTTAAACGTCGAGCAGTTTCAACGAGATGTCCTGAACGCATCCATGAGCGCTATCGAACAGTTTCGAGAGGAGTTCCCGAATGCACAAGTCTGCGGATTCGCGCTGTATTCGGACGCTGACGCGCGAACACTGGTACCCGCTTTTAACACTCAAGACCATCTGATGCGCATGTACGCTGAATACCCCGATGACTGGCAATACTTCAAGTGGTCTCCCGCCGAATGGAGCCACGAAGCCTACGGCGGGGATTTTTTCAACGATTTATCGAAAACGCTCTGGAACATGGCGGACGCGACCACCGATAACAACTTTGTGGCGCATCGCAGGCAAATATTTGAGCAATGTGTCATTGCCCTGAAAAAGCTGACGGCCACGTTCGACACTGCCATTTATGTATTCTCGGTTTCTGACTTTGAATGCGTGGAAGACCAGGTTGCCTGGATAACCGTTCTCAACACTTCAGACCAGGCCAATGAGTTCAGGACATGGATGGAGTAAGCCTGCGGCTGGAAAGGCGAATATCTGGATATTCAATATGTTTTCAAGGACCTCAATCATGAGCCTCGTCGATACTTATCTTGCCGGTCTGCGTCAGTCGTTATCGGCCGAAGATCTCGAGCAACTGAAACATGCACACGGCGCTTCGGCGGCAGACCTGCAGCGGCTCACCGAACGTTATCCGTTGTGCCCGGCAAGCCTGTTGCAGTTGCTCGGTCAGATTGACGGCACACATTATCGGGAATACCCGAACGGCGAGGTCATGGTGTTGATATTGGGCTCCGACATGCCCGGCTACCCCTACTACCTGAGTTCGGTAGAAGACATACTTGCCGAAGCCAACGGCCCTGATACCGAAAGCATCGAAGAACTCTATGAAGGCTGGTTTGAAAAGGGCTGGCTGGATCAGGAAGTCGAGCTTGTCGGAGAAGGCATCGACCGCACGGTGGGCATGAACGAGCGGTTGTGCTTTTCACACTGCGTCAACAACGGGGGCACTTCGAGGCTGTATATCGACCTCAATCCGGCGCCGGGCGGCACGGCGGGCCAAGTCATGCGCTTCCTGCATGACCCGGATAACTACGAAGTGATTGCGCCGAGCTTCGATCATTACCTGCAACAGCTGATCGACGACGATTACGCGTTCATTCGCCAGGACGCTTGACGCCGGTTTACTGCCAGGGAAACGAGCGATGAGGACGGTCTTTCCGCCAGTCCAAAAGCATCGCGCTTTCGGTACAGCAACCAAACGGCAATCGTGTTTTTTCTGCACACCCATAGTGGGTGACGGCCCTGAGCGATCCCGGGAGGTCATTTATGTGGAGGAAGGAATTCTGGCGAACTGGCCGCGGCGTCTCGGCAAAATAGATAGAGTGGAATTCAGAAACGAAAAAAGCGGCACAAGGCCGCTATTTCCGTGGCTTCCAGGCGCTCAGTTGGCCTTAGCGGAAGCAAATATGGCGCAGCGGACGGGACTCGAACCCGCGACCCCCGGCGTGACAGGCCGGTATTCTAACCGACTGAACTACCGCTGCGCGTAACACTTGAAGCGAATGGTGGGTGATGACGGGATCGAACCGCCGACCCTCTGCTTGTAAGGCAGATGCTCTCCCAGCTGAGCTAATCACCCTTCGTTTCGGTGTGGCGCGCATTCTACGGAGCGCTCCATGGTCTGGCAAGCACTTTCTTAAATCTTTTTTTTCAGCCCTTCCAATGGCTTACGCAGGGTTGGCCTGCGGCGTGATCAAGAGAATAATGCCCCCCTTTGTATAGAGGAGAGACTCACCCCATGTGGTTCAAGAACCTGCTTATCTATCGCCTGACCCAAGATCTGCCTGTTGATGCCGAGGCGTTGGAAGCGGCCATGGCCACCAAGCTGGCGCGCCCTTGTGCAAGCCAGGAACTGACCACTTACGGTTTCGTCGCACCTTTTGGTAAAGGTGAAGACGCTCCCCTGGTCCACGTCAGCGGTGACTTCCTGCTGATCGCCGCGCGCAAGGAAGAACGCATCCTGCCGGGCAGCGTGGTGCGTGACGCGCTCAAAGAGAAAGTCGAAGAGATCGAGGCCGAGCAAATGCGCAAGGTCTACAAGAAGGAACGCGACCAGATCAAGGATGAAATCATCCAGGCCTTCCTGCCCCGCGCCTTTATTCGTCGTTCGTCGACTTTCGCCGCCATCGCGCCGAAACAGGGCCTGATCCTGGTGAACTCGGCCAGCCCGAAACGTGCAGAAGACCTGCTCTCGACCTTGCGCGAAGTGATCGGCACCCTGCCCGTACGCCCACTGACCGTGAAAACCGCACCGACGGCGATCATGACCGACTGGGTCACTACCCAGAAACCGGCCGCCGACTTCTTCGTTCTCGATGAATGCGAACTGCGCGACACCCATGAAGACGGTGGCATCGTGCGCTGCAAGCGCCAGGACCTGACCGGCGAAGAAATCCAGCTGCACCTGACTACCGGCAAAGTCGTGACCCAATTGTCCCTGGCCTGGCAGGACAAGCTGTCGTTCATGCTCGACGACAAAATGACCGTCAAGCGCCTGAAGTTCGAGGACCTGTTGCAAGATCAGGCCGAACAGGACGGCGGCGACGAAGCCCTGGGCCAACTGGACGCCAGCTTTACCCTGATGATGCTGACCTTCGGCGAGTTCCTGCCGGCGTTGGTGGAAGCACTTGGCGGTGAAGAGACACCACAAGGCATCTAAGGCCATGTGAAGATCCGAAATGTGAGCGGGCTTGCTCGCGAAGGCGGTGAATCAGTCATCCTGACCAGTGATTGATACGACGCCTTCGCGAGCAAG
>NZ_JASLAW010000125.1 GCF_030147005.1 Pseudomonas sp. | reverse complement strand
GCGTTCTGTGTGGCGGGTGAAAAAAATTTAGATTTAAAAAAAATATCAAAGCAAGAAACGGAGTTTTCTGTGAAATATTTTGCAATATTTTGACCCTGCCGCTCGCTGCCACCGTAGTGTTGACGCGCGGTGTAAGGCTATTGCGCCGCCGACATGCGCTATGCCTAACGATAAATGCTTTGGTTCTATCGATAAACCTAATCATTTTGGAGTGGTGCAATGGATATGCAGGTGGCTGAAGACTTTGTACGCCTTATGAAACGCTTGGGTGAAATAGAGCTATTCCATGACGGCGAAGACTGGGTAGAACCTGACTCTGTCTGGAAACGCCCCCTTCGACCGCAAGCGTTTCCCTACACTACATTTGACAGTGTTACGCAAAGTACGCTGTTCAATTATTCATCCCTGACAATGAACCGAACGCTTACCGCGCTGTACGAACAAGACTTCCTCTACCTGCCCGCTACTTCCAACACTATTATAGAAGATCTCAAAACTGCCTATAGCACTCCGCTGCGGCGAATGAGCTGATTGCCCCGCTTGAGAAAAAGGTTCTGGGGGATTTACAGGATCAGGTTAAAGTTGGCGGGGGGTGGAGCAAAGAGCTGTTCAAGTGCTTTCTTGCAGAAAAGCTGGAACCCCGTGGCGAAGCCGTATCAGATTCTTTGAGCTTGGTTCAGAGTGCCAATGACCCGCAATTGATGCTGAAGTTGTTACTGATACAACACGCTGTGGATTTCCTGCCTGAGTCTTCGCATATGGCGAGGTTTGCAAAAGGCGATTATGGTGATGCGCAATCTGCCGTATTCCGCGTATTGCTCGATGAGTTCGGTTATGGCAAACACGCGACCAAGCACAGTACGCTGTTCAAGTCGACGTTGAAGTCTATCGGCATGCTGGACAACTCCCATGCTTATTGGAATTTCTACCTGACATCCTCGCTGCTCAACAATAACTATTTTCATAAACTGACGCGAAGCCCAGAATGCTTTTTTGAATATGTCGGCGCAATCACTTATGCAGAAAACTATTTCGGGCCCTATTGCGGCAGAGTCAGGAGCTTACTGTTGCAACACTTTCCTGATGTGGACGCGCGCTATTACACCGAACACGTGCATATCGACGATTTTCACGGCTCCATGACCTTAAATGAAATTTTATTGCCGCTGGCGGAACGCTACGGGCCGGCGGTGTATCCCGAGTTCGTGCGTGGTATTGAAATGTCCTGCATGCTCCAGCAGATCATGGAAGATGATTTGTGCGCGCAGATCACTTGGATGGACAAGCGTCCCCTCTATCGCCAGCTGGCGATGGATATCAAACAAGCGGTGTTGGAAAATATTGCAAACATACCTGTGGCTTGCCTCAATGAGCCCAAGGGGGAGCTGTCTGTTCCGCACGTTCATGATGGTGACGAGTTTTGTATTGTCGATGAAGGCTTGCTGCGGTTTTGTCACGGCCCGGATTGTTTCAGTGATCTCTCGCCCGGCGACTGCGTGGTGATCGCAAAAAACCGCCTGCACGGTGCGCTGGTCTTGTCTGACTTTTGCAAATATCGAATTCTGTCTATCGGGGATTATCGCCAATATGCAACTTATAGCCTTTGATCAATCTCAGACACCTCCGGTTATCAAGACGGCCGGTAAATATATCCAAATGCAGCGCGACGAAGACGGGCAGATAAAGTTCAAGGACATGACCTGCCAGCACCGAGGCGGCCCGCTGACTCATGGCACTGAAGACAGTGAGTCGGTGATCTGTCCCTGGCATGGTAAAAAGACCAAGAAGTGTCGGATTCATTACCTGGATATCGCCTTCGTGGAAAACGCGAACACGGTCTGGGTCGGCCTTCAAAATTTCGAAAGGCTTATTTACAACGTCTGATCAATCCCCCTGAACTGGACGCATCGCCAAACTTCGGAGATTTAGCATGTTGAGTCATAACAATGAGGCTGTGTTTAAAGCTACTACCATTAATGTAAATGACCCGTTGATAGCCACCATCCCCCGCTGGCATTTTTCCATGCTGAACGACCAGCAACGCAATCAGGCTTTTTTTGACGCCATTGATGCAACCGACTTTACCAATAAAACCGTGCTTGATATTGGCACCGGCTCAGGCTTGTTGGCGATGCTGATTGCCCGAAAGGGTGCGCAGCATGTTTACACGTGCGAATTCAACCCACTGGTGGCTGCCAAGGCCGAGGAAATCATCCGAACAAATGGTTTGGAGCATCGCATTACTGTTATCAATAAACTGTCAACTGATCTAGTCTCGGGTGAGGATGTTCCGCGCAATATCGAGATAATGATTTCCGAAACCGTAGATTGCGGTTTTTTTGGCGAAGGTTTTGGTCACGCGCTGACTCATGCAAAACGTGAATTGCTCAATCCCGGCGCCATTATCATTCCTGAGTCGGTGAAACTGAACGCCTGCTTATTATCAAGTCAGGAGGTAGCCAACCTAAACTACGTGTATGACGATATTTTTGGTCTCGACGTCAGTGCATTCAACAGTTTCCAGACCACGGGTTATTTTCCGGTGCGCTTGCAGACCTGGCCGCATCGACTGATTAGTAATACCGTGGACTTCTACAGTGCCGACTTCAAGAACGAATTTATTTTTGATGCTCACCAGGAACTGAGATTTACCGCCACTGCCAATGCGCTGGCGCAGGGCATTGTGTTTTGGTTTGATCTCTTTCTTAAAGAGGACACGTGTTTATCCAATGACCCACATAATGTTCGTTCACACTGGATGCAGGCCGTCCAATTATTTGACTGCCCCATTTACGTTAGAAAATCCTACGATTACCGAGTCTCGTTAAACCTGAGTTGCGACGGCGTTCGGTTTGGTAAACAACTTGCCTCCCTGCTGTTTGAAAATATTGCCAGTTGATAGACCACTTTGCTCGGCAGGTCTCGAACGACGTTGGTTATTGAGTCAGGAGAGGGTGTATGGACACTGAACAAAAAGATCCGTTACGGCGCACCGACCACAAAAACTTCAATTTGCTCTGGTCGGGGCAGTCGCTCAGCCTGCTGGGCAATCAATTCCTGGTGATCGCGCTGCCGTTCCTGGCGGTGCAGACCGTCGGCGCATCGGCGGCACAAGCCGTGCTTTTGCCATTTTTGATGTTTGTGCCGTTCCTGGCGTTTGGCCTGCCGGTTGGCGCCTTGATCGATAGGCTGCCCAAGCGAAAAACCATGATCGTGGCGGACCTTTTGCAAATGTTGGTCTACGTGACGATCGCGCTCATGGCCATGGCTGGCTTGCTGACATTCCCGATGCTGATGGGCCTGATCCTAATTGCCGGCATTGCAACGGTGTTCTTCCAGGTGGCGTACAACTCGTTCCTGCCGGAAATCTATTCCGCTGCATCCGACTTGCAGAAAGGCAATGCCAAATTGTTTTTCTCCGAGTCGATTGCCCGCACCCTGGGGCCAATAGGGGCGGGGCCGTTGATCACGGTATTCGGTCCGCCAATGGCGATTCTTCTTAACGGCTGCTCGTTCCTGATGTCGATCCTTACCTTAGGTGCTATCCGTGATACGGCCGTGGCACCTGCGCAGGATCATGCCTCCACGGCACGCACCTCCATCATGGAGGATATAAAAACCGGCCTGAAGTTCGTGTTTTCGCACCCCAAGCTTGAACCGGTGTTTTTATGCGGTGCCGTGTATGTGCTGTTTTTGACGGTTATCGAGACCAGCCTGGTGCTGTATTGCAAGGACATCCTGCTGCTGGCGCCCAGCGTGATTGGCCTGGTCATTGGTGCGGCAGCTATTGGTTTTCCGATCGCCAACCTGATCGCCGCGCGGTTGCTCAAACACTTCGGCATGGCGCGCACCCTGGTGATTGCCGCCGCTACGTCGGTCAGCGGGTTGTTTCTGATTGCCGTCTTTGGGGCCTCCGGATCAATCGCCGGCCTGATCGCCGCCAGCGTATTGCACGGGTTGGGGGAGGGGGTGTTCGGCCCCACGTCCCTGACCCTGCGGCAGACCGACACGCCGTTGTCTCTGCTCGGCCGCGTCAACTCAGTGCAGCGCTTCATGATTTGGGGCGCAATTCCCCTGGGCAGCGTGATGACCTCATTGATCATTAAATACGTTGGGCTCGAGTGGACACTCTGGGTGGGCGGCGTTGGTACCGCGCTGTGCCTGTTACCGCTTATTCGCCGCGGAATACTGGCGGATCTGCGTGAAGCCAATATTTCCTTTAGTACAGATTCTTCCCACAGCTGAAAGGAGCCATTGCGATGACTTACGCACCGGGTATCGAAGAGTTCGTTGATCGTTGTAATGCTGTAATGCCTGCCGATTTCTTCACCTATGCGATGGAGGAGCAGCGCCGTCTGTACCAGAGCCTTGTGGTCGAGTTTCCTTATGAGCTGCCGCTGGATGTGCACTGGGCGGAACACAATGTCACCCATGGCGATGCGCACCTGCGGTTCAGGCTCTACCAACCGTCGCAGGCGATGAATGACGGTCTGGTTATTTATATTCGCGGCGGCGGGTTTGTCATGGGGTCCCTCGACACACACCATTCTGTCGCGGCGGAAATCGCTTCGAAGTCTCGGATCAAGGTCATGGCCGTGGACTTCCGGCTGGCACCGGAGCATCCATTCCCGGTGGCCCTGGAAGACTGTTACACCGCACTGCTCTACGCCCACGCAAAGGCGGATACCCTGGGTATCGACCCACACAGGATCATCCTGGCGGGCGACAGTTCAGGCGCTAATATGGCGGTGGCGGTTGCCATGATGGCGCGTGACCGCAATGGCCCCGCGATTGCCGGCCAGGCCCTGATAAGCCCGGTCTTGGATTTTACCCGCTGGCGCAACGGCGGTGATGATGCGCCACTGCTGACCGGCGGCGAGATGGAGTTTTATACGGCCTGTTATACCCCGGACCCTTCGACCACCGCGCACCCTTACGTCTCGCCCCTGGTTGCCGGTGATTTCAGCGGTTTGCCCAAGGCCTATGTGATGGGCGCGGAAAAAGATTCACTGGCGATTGATGCGCAGCTTTACGCGCAAGCATTGCAGCACCAAGGCATCGACGTGGAATTGGTCATCGAGCCCGGCATGGTCCACGCCGCCATCCGCGCCCGCTCTCTCAGCCCTACGGTGGAGGATGCATGGACGCGTTACTGCAGCAAAATCAGCGAAATGACGAGGGCCGTATCATGACGCGCTCCATTCAGCGTTACGCGGTGATTGTCGATCCGTATTCATCCGGCAATCAGTTCGCCAAAGAGTTTGCGCGTGTGGGCGTCAGGCTGGTTGCGGTGTTGTCGTGCGCCGAACCGCCAGGGGTGTATGCCGCGTCGTATCGGCCTCAGGATTTTTTCAAGGTGTATGTAGCGCCTGCCGCCGATTTGGAGGCGCTGGCTGCTGAGCTGCGCGATTACTCGCCGATCTGCGTGTTGACCGGGTGCGAGTCCGGGGTGGAGCTTGCTGAACGCCTCGCACCCATGCTGCTGCCCCAGGCTGCCAATGCGCCGGGGCTTGCCCTTGCACGGCGTGACAAGGGCCTTATGGCCGCTGCGGTGTCTGCGGCGGGCGTACCCATGATGAAGCAGATATGCACCAACGAATTTGCGAGCGTGCAACGTTGGCGCGTGGACAATGGCCTGACGCACCGGCATCTGGTGGTCAAGCCACCCAAAAGCGCGAGCACCGATGGCGTCAGCAAGGTCAGCCCCGATGAAAGCTTGCAGGTGGCGTTCACGCGGCTGCTCGATAAGCCCAACCGCTTGGGCATTATCAACGACAGGGTGCTGGTTCAGGAGTACCTTGCAGGCACCGAGTACGTCGTCGACACGTTCAGTTACGCAGGGGTCCACACCCTGTGCAGCGTATGCAAATACTCCAAGTTGGCCAACGCCAATGGCATGGCCATCTATGACCAGATGGAGTGGGTCAGCCACGACGACCCGATCATTCAAACCCTGGCCGCCTACGCCGAGCGGGTGCTCGATGCGCTGGGTATTGCCTGGGGTAACTCCCATATCGAAATCATGCAGACGACAGATGGCCCACGGTTGATCGAATTGGGCGCCAGGCCTCATGGGGGCGGGCACCCGGCGCTGTGCGTCATCGCTACCGGCGACAGCCAGGTTCATCGGTCAGTGAGGTACTTTGCCCAAAGCGTCACACCGCCCAAGCGCTTCACCCTGCTCAAGCATATGACCGTGGTTTTTTTCCGGGCATTGGCGCCTTGCATCGCGCGCAATCTTGAAAAACTGCACGCCCTTGGCGCACTGGGCAGTTATGTCGATGCGAGCATTCAGGTCAAGGAAGGTCAGGCTGTGCCGGCCACCCAGGATCTGTTCGCAACCCTGGCACTGGGCTTTGTGGTACTGGCTAACGACGACCCGCAGCAACTTGCCAGGGATGTAGAAGCTGTTCGGCAGGCCGAAGCCGAGGTTTTTCAACAGGATATGCAGGGGGTTGCATGACAACGTCACCGGTACAACACGCGCCCGGCGCGTTCCATGAGGTGCGCGGCAAACGCCTTTGGGTCGAGCAGGCGGGGGACGGGCAGCCGTTGATGTTGCTCTCCGGGCTGGGGCCGGCCGGCTCGCACGCCCTGTTTCATCCGCACTTTGACGCGCTGCATGCCGATTTCCGGGTCATCTATGTGGACCTGTATGGCCGGGGGCGCTCCGATAAACCGGACGATCTGGGCGCTGTCAGCTTCGCGCAGGATGTACTCGATATAAAGGCATTGATCAGCCAACTTTGCCCTGAAGGTGCTCATCTGTTCGGTTTTTCTTACGGGGGCCTGATCAGCCTGCAGGTGGCATTGGACCAGCCCGACCTGGTGCGGTCCGTGCTGCTTTGCAACTCTCTGCATAGCCCGCAGATGTGGCAGCAGAACCATGAAAATATCAATCAGGTCATTGCCACCCAGTTGCCCCATGTATGGGAGCAGATAAGCCAATTGCACGCGCTAGGCGAAGTGTCCACCTCGCCGCGCATGCAAGCGTTGTTCGGCCAGGCGGCCACCGTGGTCAGGTTCTATGACCCGGCTAACGCAAGCAAATTGTTCAGTGAGCCGGGCTCACGCAATACCGAGCTTTATCCGCTGTTTTGCGGTGCCGATGTTGATTTCACCATCGGTGGGCAATTGTTGCAGATCCCCGATTTCAGGCCGTTGCTCGACCACTTGGTGCCGCCGACCAAGGTATTGGCCGGACGTTTTGACCGTGCGTTATATCCGGCGCTTCAACTCGAGTTCCAGTGCGCACGCGTTGAACTGGCATTCTTGGAACGCAGTGGTTCGTTCGGCTTTATTGAGGACAATGAAGAAGTGTTAGGGCACATCAGGGCTCATTGCCAATGAGCCGGCTGGGTTTCCTGCATGAAGGGCTGCCCCATGCACGCGCTTGAACAGGCGCTTGGAGTGCATTCATACCGTGCGGTCGCTGTAACGCGGGCCGGCGCACGCGTGGCGGTGTTGCAATTGGAGCCCGCAGGCCAGACCGCACTTTGCTATCGAGCCGGGCAGTACGTCACTGTCGAACTGAACGATGGGACGCTCCGGGCATATTCTCCCGCCACTGGCATGCAGGCCGATGGCCGGTTGGAACTGCACGTGCAGTTGTACACGGGGGGGCGGTTTTCGCAGCGTGTCAAGCAAGGCGCCCAGGCGTTGGGCCTGTTGAAGGTGCGTGGCCCGTTCGGTCAGTGCGTCTGGCCAGATTCATTTGATCAAGCGGAGCAGGCCATCCTGCTGGCGACCGGCACGGGTATCGCGCCCATCAGAGCAATGGTCACGGATGCCCTGACAGCCGGGAAGGGTAAGGATATTCGTGTGTATTGGGGGGTTCCATCGCGCGACGATCTTTATCTGCATGATGAATTCGCTGCGCTCGAACGGCGGTATTTACAGTTTCACTTTATTCCGGTGCTTAGTCGCGAGATCCCCGGCGACAAGCGTTATGTGCAGCACATAGCTTCAGCGCAGCACACCTCTCTGGCTCATGCCTGGGTAGTCGCCTGCGGCAAACCGGCAATGGTCAGCGCCGCCGCGAAGCTGCTTGGCGAGCGCAACGGTTTGCCGGCATCGCAGTTCTGCGCCGACTCATTCAGCGCGTCGGATGCGCTACCGCTTGCTGCAGCCGGTGCCTCGAAAGCGGCTGGCATCCCCACACTGACAGTCAACGTAACGCGGCCAGACAGCCAATTTTCGGAGCCTGTGCGGGTCCGCGCCGATGGAACTCTGATGCAGGCTTTGCGCGACGTTCAGTTGGTCGAGGGCGTCTGCAATGGTCAACAGTCATGTGGCACTTGCCGACTGACGCTGCCTAAAACGTGGTTTGAGGCGTTGCCCCAGGCCACGCGTTCCGAAGCCCGGCTTCTGCGGGCTTTACCGGGTGCAGGCGCCCACGATCGTCTTGCCTGTCAGATCGCCTTGAGCCCTGATTTGGAAGGCCTGCAGGTTTTACTCACTGAAAGTCCACGACTCACTCTTGGAACGGGAGAATACCCATGTTGAACTTAGCTGATCGTGACGCTCTGGAAGCCGTCGGCCAACACTACAATGTGAGCACCATGATGAAAGTGCGGCAGATGACCCGGAACGCGATCTTGGACATCGCTCGTCAAATCGGGCCGGGCATGGTCGAAAAGGATGCGCTGGAACTGGCCAAGGATGTGCTGGCCGAGCGTGAGATGCTTAAAGGGTGGCATGGTGTTTTTGTAAGGTTTGGCAGAAATACGACCAAAACCTTTGGCGCGCCTTCGCAGCCCGGTATGGTGCTGGGTAAGGACGATATTTTCTTCATCGATATCGGCCCGACTTGGCAAGAGTGGGAGGGCGACGGCGGTCAGACGTTTGTAACGGGCGAAGACTCGGAAAAGGCGCGCTGCGCGGCTGATTCGAAAGCGATTTTCCATGAAGTACGCAGCCATTGGCTCAAAACCGGTGCAACGGGCAAAGCGCTTTATCAGTTTGCGGTCGATGCCACTGAGCGTCGCGGCTGGCTGCTGAACCTGGACCTGAATGGCCACAGGCTTTCAGATTTTCCTCACTCTGCGGCCTACGGCGGGGCAATGTCCGACATTGAGTTCACCCCAAGCAGCCAGCTATGGGTATTGGAAATTCATATCCGCAACCAGGAAAACACCTTTGGCGCTTTTTTTGAAGACATGCTGCTTGAAGATGAGTATTTCGACGATTTTTAACAGTGCTTGCTGTCTTGATGGGCGGAAAACGGCTGATTCTGTTGAAAAACTCGGATTTTCAGAACGCCTGAACCCAGGCACGACCACCGGAGAACCGACTCACCACTTTGAGTGGTTTTTCGGCCCTTCGGTGACCTTTGCTGCTCTTATTAGTGGGTTAATTTGAGGTTTTTTGCTGGGTGCAGGCGCACCTATCCCGTGACTGGTGGCCCTTGAGATGAAAATTTGGCCAGCCGTCGCACGTTCTGCACCGAGCGGCCAGCGTGAATTCATCGGTCGCGCCACTCATGCCACGTAGCCGCAGGCGACCCAATTTCAGGATGCGCTTGAGGTGGGCAAACAACATTTCGACCTTTTTACGTTCGTGGCGGGAGCGCTGATATGCCGGCGTTGCCGCAATGCGCCGAGCCACATCGCGAGCGGCTTCATGGACGCTGCGAGCGATCTTGCGAATCGAGGCATTCGGGCAGCACTTGGCCTACAGACGTCTATCATGACGGGCAGAAGCCGACCCGAGCTGATTACATCCTGACCCTGCGGCGGCAGGCAGTATAAGTGGAGTCGGGCTTGCACTCCGGTAACAGGAAGGTTGACAGGGCTGGATCGATGTCAAAATGACACTGTTGGTTGACGGGTGTTATGCTCGATTCCCTAACCAACCATGCTGATGGGTAGCTTATGTTTTTACGCCATCCTCTCTCGTCGATCCTCTTTTTGGCCTTGTTGGTTACAGGTTGCGCGAGCCAACCTGTTTCCCTGAAACCAGCGGAGCCGTTCCATGTGGAGCCCTTGGGCCAGAGTCTGCCTCAGACTAGTTTACGTACTGTGTTGATGAACCAGATTATCGGCAATGACCCCGTTATCATCTCGTCGCTCAAGCCGGTACTCAGCGCCAATACCGACAACGATGGGCGTGTTGCCGCGTTACGAAAGAAAGACGGTGGCGTGCTGCCTGACGGTTACTGGACCCTCTACAAGCAAAACTTGGAAGCGCTCCAGTACGACTTAAATCACCAGCACGACGCCGCACGAGCCCAGTACATCGAAACCTACCGCGACGAGTTGAGCCGAGTAGACGACGGTACACTTCAAGCCATGGCCACGTCACCAAAAGCCTTGGATGAAAAGATTCGGCGCCAATGGAGTGCACGCATGAGCGATAGAGCCGCGCGCTACATAGTCACCAGTGAGCAATCACTGAACGCCGCCACTGATGCCCATCTCAACCGCATGGCGTTGATGGATCGGCAATACAACGCATGCTCGCTTAATCCCGAATGCTGGGATACACCGGTTAAAAAGTGATTTGATTCGATCGGACATTTTTCGTAGAAAGCTACCGTTCATCACGGGCCGCTTCTGGCCGATTGCGCTCGACGAGGTGACATTTCCTTTATCTCCACGCGCTGGCCTTTTCGACTCCAGCGCGGGGAGTTTTCCACTAGCTAATGGTCGCGGCAGACGCAACCTCTACTTCGGAAACCTCCTTCTGCAATTGCCCCCCGATAACATCCCTCAGTTCACACCCATCACCCAAAGGTATAACCAACAATTGTGCGAAGTCTGAAAGCACAACGCGGTCAGCTTCCACTTCGCCCCGAAAGGCGATGTTTTCGGTACCTGAGTCACTGTGCGAATACGGTAGTCACCCATCGCGTGCAGCACATCGAGCGGGGCTTCTGAATCATTGAGCGCACTGAGTCATCTTCCGGTTTTTGCCAACTCTCTTCCTGGCGGTTACCCGCATTGTGGTGCGTTTTAAGCTTGCTGAAACGTTTCATCGAGTTTATAAATCGCACACAACTCCAAGAAAGGCTACCGCCATGACCCCGCTCAAACTCTTCATCGCCCTCAGTACACTGTCCGCTGCCTCCCACGCCATGGCCTGGGATTACGTCCTGCTGGACACCGACAAAGCCGCTCAGAACTGGCAGATCACCAGCCAGCAGCTCGGCATACAAACCGACAAACCCTTCAGCGTTACTCTGCGCACCTTGCACGGCGGTCGGCAGGAGGGCGTGAGTATTGTGGACATCGATAACGGCACGATGAAGCTTTCGGTAGTACCGACGCGCGGAATGAATGTGTTGCAGGCTTCGGTCGGCGATGTGCGCATGGGGTGGGATTCGCCGGTCAAGGAGGTGGTCAATCCGTCGTTCATCGAGCTCAATGGCCGCGGTGGGTTGGGCTGGCTGGAAGGTTTCAATGAGCTGGTCACCCGCTGCGGATACGAATGGGTCGGGCACCCTGGCGTTGATAACGGCGAGTTGCTGACCCTGCACGGCCGGGCCGCCAATATTCCTGCGAATAAAGTCACCCTGCACATCGATGAAAAACCGCCGTACGCGATCACCCTGCGCGGCGAGCTGAAAGAGCAGGCATTCAAGAAGGTCGACTTCTCCGTCGCGACCGAACTGGTGACCGAAGCGGGCAGCGTGGTGTTCGCCCTCAACGACACCCTGACCAACAACGGTGATTATCCGAAGGAATACCAGGCGCTGTATCACAGTAACTTCAGCACCCCGTTCCTGGAGCAGGGCGCTCGGTTCGCCGCACCGGTGAAGCAGGTCTCGCCGTTCAACGACAAGGCCAAGGGCGAATTGGCCGACTGGCAAACCTACCGCGCGCCGACCAAGGAGTACGACGAAACGGTCTACAACGTGGTGCCGTATGCCGATGCCAAGGGCGATACCTTGACCGTGCTGCATAACAAGGCCGGCAGCCTGGGCGTTTCGGTCGGTTTCAATACGCAGACACTGCCGGTGTTTTCCCTGTGGAAGAACACCGATACCCAAGGCCAGGGCTATGTCACGGGGCTGGAGCCGGGGACCAGTTTTTCCTACAACCGCCGTTATCAGAGGCCGCTGAATCTGGTGCCCACCATTGGGCCCAAGGAACACAAGCAATTTCGCATCAGCTACAGCTTGTTGGCGGATAAGGCGGCTGTCGATAAGGCTTTGAAACAGGTGAGCGAGATTCAGGACGGGCGGGAAACTGAGGTTCGGCAGACGCCGTTGGTTGACCTGACGAAGGGGTGACCTGGCTAGGAAAAAGGGAGCTGGAATATTTTAATGAAGTAAACGGCCTCCCTTTTTGCCAAGGCTGGAAGGCGATGGGGTAGTTGGAGTTTGTGCTGCCTGACCTACCGCTATCGCGGCCTCGCTAAGGCTCGAGCGCTCCCGCAGGGCATACCTGAGCGCTCAAGTCCGACGCGCAGTCAACAACATCGCCGCCGCCGCCGACAACAACCCCGCGCAGCAGCGATTGAACAGGCGCTTGCCCCTCGGCTCAGCAAACCAGCGACGCATATGCAGGCCCATGTAGGCGTAGGCGCTTATGGCGATCCATTCCAGGGCCAGGAACAGGGCGCCCAACAAGGTGAATTGCGCGGTGACGGGTTGGCCGGGCACCACGAACTGCGGCAGGAAGGCGGTGAAGATCAGGATGGCCTTGGGGTTGCCCGCCGCCACCAGAAACTCCTGCCGCGCCAAACCCCATAAGCCCACCTTATGGGTGGCCGTTTCCGCCTCTGCCTGCGGGTCTGCACGCCATAGCCGATAGGCCAGGTAAAACAGATACGCCGCGCCGAGCAGCTTGATCCCGTAGAACAACAACTCCGACGTTTGCAGCACCACCGCCAACCCGGCGGAGGCGAGGGCGATCATGCCGGCGAAGGCCAGCAAGCGGCCAAGGCCGGCGAGGCAGGAGGTGCGATAGCCGTAGCGGGTGGCGTTACTCACCGACAGCAGGTTATTGGGGCCAGGCGCCATATTCAGGGCGAAGCAGGCGGGCAGGAAGAGGGCGAGGGTGGCGAGGTCCATGGCGGCTCCGGATTGGGTCGGGCAGAGTGTCGAGGATAAGGGCTGTAGGGGCGGCGCAGCAATCCGCTTGCCGAACACTGACGCCAGCGGCCGGGTCACCAGAGCGAAACTAAATCCGTCATAGGCCCGCGTGCATACTCAGACGACGACAATATTCAGTGCCCGAAGGAACACACCATGATCCGCAAAGCGTTACCCGCCGACGCGAAGGCCATTGCCCAGGTGCATATCAGCAGTTGGCAAGAGGCTTATCGCGACTTGATACCTGCCGGTTACTTGAATGCGCTCAGTACAACACTGGCTCAGCGAGAAGCGAATTGGAGCCGCTTGATTGCATCGGGCGAGTCGAACGTCTGGGTCGCCGAACTCGACCAGCAGGTTGTCGGTTGGATATCGCTCGGTGCCAGCCGTGATGATGCTGCCGGGGCAAATGCAGGTGAGGTGATGGCGCTCTATGTTCTAGCCAGGTATTGGCAAACCGGCGTCGGGCTGGGCTTGTGGCGCGCGGGCCTGCAGGATTTGATGAAGCAGGGATATGAGCGTTTGACGCTGTGGGTCCTGGCCGGTAATGAAAGGGCTATCCGATTTTATCGCAGGGCAGGTTGTGTTGAGGAAACCGGGACGGAGCGCACGCTTGAGAGGGGCGGTGTCACGTTGGTGGAGGTGAGGTATGGGTTGCCACTATCCTGAATGATTGACGCATGACGGATGCGTACATTGCCCATCCTGCAGACGCCCCTAATGTCCGCACCCGTGCGGCCGTCCTCCTGCAATGTGGCTATGATGCGGCAACATCTGCCACTGGCTTCGAACGGAGGAAACACCTTGCTGAACATTGGAATTCTGGGCGTCGGCGAATTGACTGAGAAGGTGGTGATTGGCCTGCGGCGTGGCGGTTTTACCGGGCGGGTGCTGTTGTCGCCCCGCAATCAGGCGCGCGCCGAGCAATTGGGCAAGATTTGGGCCTGCGAGGTCATGGCTGACAACCAAGGGGTTGTCGATGAGGCAGACCTGCTGTTCCTTGGTGTACGTCCCGACGTGGTCGAAGGGCTTTCCAGGGAAGTACGGCTCAGTCCAGGGCAACCGCTGGTGTCCCTGGTAGCCGGCATGACGCTCAATGACCTGGCGCGCTGCTTCCCACAGGCGCAGCCGGTGCGGGCGATGCTGTCCTATGCCGCACAGATCAACCAGTCGACCGTGGTGGTCACGCCGACGGGCTCGGCCCATGAGGCGTTATTGGGTACGCTCGGATCGCTGATCGTGCTGGATCAGGAAGAAGCCTTCGAGTTGGCCACCGTGGCGGCGTGCATGAACGGTTGGTTCTATTTCTTTCTCAATGACCTTCAGCAATGGTTTACCAATAAAGGTTTGACCGCAGAGCAAGCACGTCAGCTGGTGATGGGCAACATGCAGGACTGCCTGGCCAGCGCCGGTCATCAGCCCCTGGCCAATATGGCGACCCTGGGCGATGCCATCGCTACGCCGGGTACCTTTACGGCCGCCGGGCTCGAAGTGCTGCGGGACAAGGGCGCAAAGCAGACATGGGCAGCGGCGTGCGATGACGTGCTTGAGCGCCTGCTGAAAAAATCGTAGGCCCGCTTCAAGCACTCAATAACGCTGCGCGACATGCTCAGGCAACGCCAGGCGCTTGCTTATCCAGCGGCACTCTCACCTGAAACACCGTGCCGTGTTCCGTGTCGGAGCTGACCTCAATCGACCCACCATGGGAGGCGACGATTTCCGAGGCGATGAACAGGCCCAGGCCCAAGCCTTCGGTGGGGCCGTGGTTGATCGCGCTACGCTGGGAGAAACGGCCCATGGGGTTGAATATGAACGGGAGCACGTCCTCGGGTATCGCTTCGCCACTGTTGTGCACGGTGAAGACCGCGAAGTCCGCCTGTATGCCCAGCTCGACCTGGATAGGTCGCGTGGTGTCCCCATGCTGCACCGCGTTGCTGATGATGTTCGAAAACACCTGCTCCATCCGCCCGCCGTCAAACTTCCCTGAAACGCTTGTGTTCGTGTCGAACATCACGATGGCTTCGGGGTGAAAGGCGCGAATCTCCTCGATTACACGCTGGCACAGCGGTGAGAGGTTGATATCGGCCGTCTTGACCGGAATGCCCGGCCCCATCTGGCAGCGGGTCAGGTCAAGCAGGTCGCCGACGATCTGGCTGGCCCGGCGCACACTGGTGTAGACCTGGTTGGCGATCTTGGTCGCCCGGGCGCCGGCATCCTGGGAACGCCGCAGCACGTCGGCACCCAGCAGGATTGCGCCGAGCGGGGTGCGCAAATCGTGGCCGAGGATGCCCAGAAACATATTGCGTGAGGCTTCGACCGCCCGTGAATAGCTGGCGATGGACTCGGCCAGGGCCTGATCAATGGCCTCGTGGAATCGCGTCATGTCGTCGACATTGATGGGTGTGCCGTCCTTGACCTGGCGCATCCACTGGCTGACCACACTGGTGCGCAGCGCGCGGTATTCCGACACCATCTGATCGATCGTGAACCCGGCCATCAGCCGCGTCATTGCATGGGTTTCCGCTGCGGTTTCCTGTTCATCCGTCGGGGCGTGGCCCTGGGCCTTGGCGATTTGCTCCTGCCGGGTCTGCTTGGTGCGCAGGTCGCTGACGATGGCCCGCAACATCTGTTCGGCATGGTCGCGCAGCGCGACGCTGTCGAGTTCCTCGCCCGGTGTGTCGATGGTTCTGGCGAAATCTTCCCAGGCCTGCAGAATCGGCTCGAGGTTTTCCAGAATGAAGTCGGGCAGGCGCATGTCTGTAATCCTGAAGGGAGGCGGGCAGAAAAGCGAAGCTGCACAGGTGTACGAAATTCCCGGCAGTGTAGGAGGTTGTTCGTCGCTTTTAAAGCTCGGCCGGTGTCGGGAACACCGCCAAACCGATCTGTGCGCCAACAGCGTTCACCCGACCGACGCTACAGCCCCAGGGTCAGCGATCGCAGCCTTTGTTCCACCACGCTGTCAAAATGGCTTGCGAGCTGCTCGCAACGCTCCGAAGTGAGTCCTTCACAGCAGGTTATTCCCAACACAAACCCCTGGGCTTTGGCACCGCCTTTGACTGCAAGAATCATCGACCCCGCCAGTTCGATCTCACGAAGTATTCTGTCAGCCTGTCGTTTTATAGGGCCGGGCAAATCGTTTATGGCTTCTTTCATGGCCGTCTCCGCAGGCATTTACTCCACACACACTTGGCAACAGAGGCACTGTCGGCCTCTTGAAAGCATCGACCAAGGGAGGGTTCAAGAGTTTCGTCGTGCTCAAGTGAGAGGCGATGACCTGCAGGCTTTCAACCGCGCGCCACCAGCGCTATATCCGGGTATTGCGCGCACATGAAGTCGACGAAAGCGCGCACATTGGGCGCGGCCAAGCGTCTTACTTGGCAACAGAGGCACTGTCGGCCTCTTGAAAGCATCGACCAAGGGAGGGTTCAAGAGTTTCGTCGTGCTCAAGTGGGAGGCGATGACCTGCAGGCTTTCAACCGCGCGCCACCAGCGCCATATCCGGGTATTGCGCGCACATGAAGTCGACGAAAGCGCGCACTTTGGGCGCGGCCAGGCGTCTTGAGGTGTGCAATACCCAGAGCTGCGGCTCGGCCCCGGCCACCGTGCCCCATTGCACCAGTTCGCCCCTGGCCAGCGGGGCTCCTGCGATGGACAGAGGAATAAGGGCCACGCCGCCGCCGGCGATGGCCGCATCGCGCACCATCAGTAACGAAGAAAACTGCAGCCTGGGGATCGGTTCCAGAATCAACTGCCCGCCGTCCAGATGCCAATGGGTAGGCGTGAACCCCGGCGTGACGATGCCGGCTACGGGCCTGATCGCGCCAGGCGGCGGCCTGGGTATTTCGGGCGCGGCCACCACCACCAACCGGTCTTTGGCGAAGCATCGGCCGACCAGATCGCTGTCCGGGCTGGGGTTGATGCGAATGGCGACATCGAATTGTTCTTCAACCAGATCTACCTTGCGGTCCTCCGCCACGACCTCAATGACGACTTGCGGATAGGCTGCACAGAAGCGGGCGCCAATCGCGCCCATTGCCAGTTGGGAGAACAGGACCGGGGCCGCCACGCGCAAGCGACCGCGTGGCGTCGAAACGCCCTCGCGTGCCGCCGTCATGGCTTCAGCCACTTCACCCAGCGGGCCTTGGGCGCGCGCCATCAGCAGCTCGCCGGCTTCGGTCAGTTTCAGCCCGCGCGCGCTGCGCTCAATCAGCCGGACACCCAGTTGTTCTTCCAGGTCAGCGAGCCGGCGCGACAGGGTGGCCTTGGACACACCGCTCGCCCGGCTGGCCTTGCCCAGGCCTTCGTGGGTAGCGACCTGGATGAAGTCGACCAGCGCATTGAGGTTCATGGTGTTCCGTTTTCGAGACGAGGTGTCTGGATTCTGTGGTCTACGTTTTCGTTATGCAACGGTTTACTTTGCATTCGAACCCAAACCCACTGATCCACCGCAGGAGTTTCAACCATGAGCATTCTTGTTATCGGCGCCACCGGCACTCTCGGTTCACTCGTCACCCTAGGCCTTGCCGAGCAAGGCGCCGAGGTCAAAGCCCTGGTGCGCCAAGCAGGTAAACGGGAATTCCCGGCCGGCGTTACCCAAGTGATCGGCGACCTCACTGATGTACCGTCCATGCGCGCCGCGCTGACGTCGGTGCGTACCCTGTTTCTGCTCAATGCCGTTACGCCCGACGAAGTGACGCAAGCGCTGATCGCGTTGAACCTCGCTCGGGAGGCCGGCATCGAGCGGATCGTTTACCTGTCGGTGATCCACGCCGACACCTTCACCCAGGTGCCGCATTTCACCGGCAAGTACACCATTGAGCGCATGATCGACAGCCTCAAGATCCCGGCGACGGTGCTGCGCCCTGCATACTTTATGCAGAACGACCGCAGGGTCCAACAGACGATCCAGGACTATGCCGTGTACCCGATGCCCATCGGCGCGGCCGGTGTGGCCATGATTGATACGCGGGACATTGCCGATATTGCCGTTGCAGAGTTGCTGCGACGTGATCGGGCAGCCACTGCGCTGGACCGCGTGACGCTGGAACTGGTTGGGCCGCAGGCGCTTACGGGAACCGATGTGGCAAAACTCTGGAGCTCGGCCCTGGGCCGCGAGATCGCCTACGGCGGCGATGACGTTGCCGCGTTTGAAACACAGTTGGCCGCCTACGGTCCGGCCTGGCTGGCTTATGACATGCGCTTGATGATGGAGGGTATCCAGGCGTTCGGCATGCAGGCGGCGCATGGCGCCGTGGCGCGGCTTGAAGCGATCATCGGGCGCCCGCTGCGCACGTATCAGGACTTCGTGAGCGAGTCGGTGACGAATACGGCCGCTTAAGCCGTTGCCTGGGAACACGGTCGAGCCTCGCCAGGGCTCGACCGTGTTCCCAGGCGATTGAATCAGGGATGAAACCTGCGCCCCAGCGCATCCAGGCGCACGGCGATCGGTGGCAGGCGTTCGCTGCTGCGGGCCAGGGTTTCCACATCGTCGGCGGTGTTTTGTGCGATGTGCTGCACCGACTGCAGGCGCCCCACAATATCCAGATTCGCCGAGGTCTGCTCGCGGGTGGTGATGACGATGCGCCCGTTGAGTTGATCGATATGCACAATGTCTTCGCCCACTGCGCGCAGCATGTCGACGGCCACCTGGCTGTCTTCCACGCAACGCTCCACACCCTGGCGGCTGTCGTGCATGGCTTCGACGGCCTGGCGGCTGCCCTGCTGCAAGCCTTCGATGATGGTCTTGATTTCCTGGGTGGAGACGGCGGTGCGTTGGGCCAGGCTGCGCACTTCGTCGGCAACCACGGCAAAGCCACGGCCTTGCTCGCCGGCGCGGGCGGCTTCGATGGCGGCATTGAGGGCGAGCAGGTTGGTCTGGTTGGCAATGCTGCTGATCACCTCCAGCACCGAACCGATTTGCTCGGCCTGCACAGCCAGCGATTGTACGGTCGATTCTGTGCCATTAATGCGTGAGGCCAGCTGAGTGATTTCATGCTGGGCACGGCCAACGCTTTCTTGGCCACGCACGATCTGCCGGCTGGCTTTGCCGGCGTGCTCCACTGCCTGTTCGACGTGCACGGTAATGTGGCCCATGGCGTCTTCCATGCGCTGCATCGAGCCGGTCATTTCATTGATTTGCGCCAGCTGATCCCGAGCGCCTCTTTCCAGGGTGCCACTGGCCGTGGCCAGTTCCTGGCCGAGTTGGCCGAGGCCATGGGAGTCGCGCGCGACGCCGTCGATCAGGTGGGTGAGCTGCTGCAGGAAGTGGTCGAACCGCTTGGCGAGAGACACATGCACCGTGTCTTTACCCTGCGCGGTTTCTTCCGTGAACTGCGAGGTGACGTCGAGCATTTTTTCCAGCATTTCCTGGCTTTCGACCGCTTCGGCGTGGCTATGCACGGCGAGGTAGAGCAGGGCGACGGTTTCCATCACCACATAGAAGGCGTGGACGAAGATCATCGTCCAGCCGCCATGATGTGTCATCACAAATACCGGCAAGCCTTGATGCTGCAGCACGTGGAAAACCACGTGATGCACGGCGATGGTCAGCGCCGCCACCAGGATCGGCAGCCAGTCCCGGTAGAAGGTCAGCACGGCCAGCAACGCGAAGATACCGAAGTGCGATTCGATCACACCCTGGGCCTGGTTGATGTGCAAGGCCGCCATCACCATCAGCCCGGCGCCCAGTACGCAACGCATCACGCGGGTGCCGCCGATGGCGCGATACAGCGCGGTCAGCACCACGCCGGTGCCGCCACCGACGACCACCGCCTGGGTGAAGGTGTTATGCCAGAGCGCAAGCCCCAGGGAGAACAGAAACATCAACCAGATCAATGCCAGCATGATGCGGTCGGCCTTGCGGTAGTGCTCCAGAAAGGGTGTGCGAACGGGCATTCACGTTTACTCCATGTGGTTTAACCAGGAACCAAGCATGCGGCGTGCCACGTGTGCCGCTGTTATAGAGCTATGCAGGGATGGCGAATTTTTCCGGAGCAGCTCCGGCAGCCGTTTATCGGCAGCATGGAAGCAGACTTTAAGAACGGCTGCCCGAGCGGGCAGCCGTGGCCGCAATGAGGATCAGAAGCTGTATTTGGCCGTGAGCATCATGTTGCGTGGGCTGCCGTAGGAGTCACCGCCATAGGTGACAGCCTCGGAGATGGACTGGTAGTAATGCCGGTCAAAGATATTGTTGGCGTTGAGCTGCAGGTCCAAATGCTGGTTGACCCGGTAGCCGGCCATCAGGTCGGTGACGGCGTAGCCGCCTTGTTTGAGCCGATAGGTGCTGCCGTCCGCCAGTTGGATGTCGTTGTACATGCGGCTCTGCCAGGAGACATTGCCGCCCACGCGGAGTTTTTCCAGCGGGCCCTGGAAGTTGTAGCGGGTGGTCACCTTGAACAGGTGTTCCGGGGTGTCGGTGTCGAACTGCTTGTTGACCTTCTGCGGGTTGGCATCGTCCTTGATGGTGTGGGTGCGCGCGTAGGTGTAGCCACCACCGACCTGCCAGTTGTCGGTCAAGGCACCCTGCAATTCGAAGTCAATGCCCTGGCTGCGAATTTCGCCCGAGGCTTGATAGCAGGAGGCTTGTGGGCAGTTCGGCACGACGACCTGCACGGCACGGTTTTCCTGGTCGACGCGGAACAGCGCCACGCTCGCATTCAGCGCGCCACCCAGGTATTCACCCTTGATGCCGACCTCATAATTTTTACCGACGATAGGCTTGAGCGGGGTAGCGGCGATACTTTTTTCACTTTGCGGCGTGAAGATATCGCTGTAGCTGGCATACACCGAGTGCTGGTCGTCCAGCTCGTAGATCAGGCCCGCATAGCGCGTGAGGTTACGCGTGACTTTATAGTCGCCGTCGCCATCGCGGTTGTCATAGTCGTACCAGTCCAGGCGCCCGCCCAGGATCAGCTTGAGCGGATCGGCGAGGCTCAGGCGAGTGGTCACGTAGAAACCGTCCTGGGTGGTGACGTCACGCTGGTTGTTGGTGCGGGTAAAGTTCGGTTTGCCGGCATTGATCGGCCAATTCAGTTCGTACGGGCTGTAGTTGTGGGTGGTCATGTCGTAGATGCGCTTGCTGGCGCCCACGACCAGCTCATGGGTGCGCCCGAATGCCTGGAACGGGCCGCTGGCAAAGGCGTCTACGCCGGCCTGGTTTTCATCAAAGGCGGCCTGGTACACCGTACGCGCCAGGGTGTTGTTGACCCAGCGCGACTGGTAGGAGCCGGAGAACATCGCGTCTTGTTCGGCGTAGTTGGCGTTGACCTGCAGTTTCCAGTCGTTGGCCAGTTGCTGGCGCAGCTCGACGAATACGGTGTTGATCTCCTGGTCTTTGTTTTCCCAATCGGTACCGGGGTTGTACGAGCGCGACAGGTCGAGGTGATGGCCATCCAGGCCGATCATCGATGAACCCCAGAAGTGGTTGGTTTTGTCTTTCTGGTTGGAATAGCCAAGGGTCAGGCTGGTGTCTTCGCCCAGGTCGGCTTCGGTAACGGCATAGAACAGACCGTGATCCTGCTCGGCTTTGTCGATGAAACTGTTGGCGTCGCGGTAAGAGGTGACCACCCGGCCACGCCAGGTGCCGCTCTCGTTGAGCGGGCTGGAGGCGTCAAGCTCGCCACGGTAGTCGTCCCAACTGCCGGCGGCGCCGGTCAATGTGACTTTCTGCTCGTCCAGGGGCCGCTTGCGGATCATATTAATTGCAGCCGAGGGGTTACCGGCGCCGGTCACTAGGCCAGTGGCGCCGCGTACCACTTCGACGCGATCGAACATCGCCAGGTTCGGTTGAGCACCCACTTTGACGCCGTTATAACCGCTGGGAATGCCGTCGTACATGAGGTTGTCGACGTTGAAACCGCGCGCGGTGTAGGCCTGCCGGCCGGGGCCGTTGGAGTAGTTCAAAAACAACCCCGGCGTGGCATTGACCACATCGTTGATGCTGGTCATCGCCTGGTCATCCATGCGCTGACGCGTAATCACAGTGACGGCCTGTGGGGTTTCACGCAGGGTCAGTGGCAGTTTGGTCGCGGTTTTCATCGAACCGGTGGTGTACGAATCGGTCCCCTCGGTGGTTTCGCCAAGCTGCTGCCCGGAAACCTCTGTGGCGCCGAGTTCGATGGTGGCGGGCGGTGCGTCGGCGTCGGCGGCGAAGGCCGCGGGGGAGGTGGTCAGCCAGATGGCCATCGCCATCAAACTCGGTGAAAACCCTTTGCCGCCATGGTGTTGCACAGACATGAATGTAGCTCTCCCGGAATGCCGTCCGTGGCGAATAAAAAAACTGTTGATAATTATTCGCATCAGTGTGGCAGATCGGGACGGTAGGAAAAAGCCTACGACATGAATCAGTTAACGAAATTTTCATACGCCGATAGCAGCGTTTTGCCACGTCTGGCTAGGTGAACACGATTTCGTAAGGCTCACGCATGCGCTCCAGCAACGCCTGAGCGAGCATTGGCGCCAGGCCGATCGTAGGGTCGCCCGTGAGCTGGCTGGCATAGGCATGCACGGCATGCAGCTTGTGCGCCACGCTCCAGGTATCCAGGCACAGCTTGCGCGCGCGCTGCCAAGGTATCACCGAGGCTTCGCGTGTCGGCCAGTGCCAGGCCCAGATCGGCAGCTCATACAGGTGCGCGCCCACCCGAGTGCACGCCTGGGCGCTGGCACGGGCTACAGCTTCGTAGTCATCGTTGCCATCATGGCGCCAAGTGGTGAACACCACGTCGCCTGGCTGCAGGTAGCGGGCGATGAACTGGCTCATCGGGTGCTCGTGGTTGCCCAGGGCATTATCGCGAAACCCGCCGCGAATCCATTTCAGGCTGTGCAGTGGCATACCCAGGCGGCGCAGGGCTTCGGCGCTTTCCTGGGGGCGGACGGCACTCAGCCGGCTGGCCGACCAGACCTGCGAGCCGGGATGGCTGGCGCTGCCATCGGTGATGGAGATTAATTTCAACGGGTGCTCGCGGGTGCTGAGCAATTGCAGCAGGCCCCCGCAGGCGAGTACTTCATCGCCGGGGTGAGGCGCAATTACCACCACCCTGGCACCGGGCGGGACCAGGCGGGTCAGCGTGATAACAGGAATGTGCGCCAATTGTGGCGCGCTGTTCCAGATTTGCGCAGGGCCGCGACGGCCTTCGCTTAAGGAAGCAGTTTTCATGGGGTGTTACATCCTTGTCGGTTGACGCGCGTGTTGTCACACCTCGGCTGCGGTAAGTGCGCAACGCTCCGATCCTGGAGCGCTGGGCGAGGCGATGTAAGCATAGACAAGGATAAATCGCGGTCTGTCGTTTTTTTACGAAACGAGGCTCTTGAGGTAATCCCCGAAACCACCTCGGGCGCGGCAATCCAGGCGGGCGCTGGTGATCACCTGCGGAGTATGGCTCCAGGCGATGGAGGCACCGCAACGTTCCAGTTCGCGCACCAGTTGCACATCCTCATGACACGCCAGCGGTTCAAACCCGCCCGCCTGGAGGTAGGCGCTGGCACTCACCCCCAGGTTGGCGCCGTGGATATGCCGATGCCCGTCACGGGCTTCGTAGGCCTGGCGGTAACGAATCTGCGCCGCCGCGTCGAAACCTTCGTTCCAGGCGTCCACGGTGACGGTGCCGCACACCGCATCGCAGCCCAGCGCCAGTTGCGCCACCAGCCAGTCCGGCGCCACGCGGCTGTCGGCGTCGGTACAGGCAATCCAGCGCGCGCCCAGGTTCAACAGATGCTGCGCACCAACACCGCGGGCATGCCCGACGTTGCGTGCTTCCACAGCCAGGCAGTGCACTCCCTGCGCGTGGGCAATCGCGGCGCTGCCGTCGCTGCAACTGTCGAGCACCACCAGGATCTGTACCGCTTCACCCCGTAGCTCCGGATGGTTGGCGGCGATCCTTGCGGCGTTCAGGCATTCGTCCAGCAGCGTTTCTTCGTTATGCACCGGAATCAGGATGCCGATCATCGCAGGCCCTCGAGGCGTGCGACCGAGGTGTCATCGCGGCCCCACAGGTCGAGCAGGAAGTCGTCTTCATGGTGGCGCACTACAGAAGGCAGGCCCAGCCGCTGCTGGAGCAGGGCGTGGACCTGTTCGGCGGTTTGCGGGCAACCTTCGATGTGCGGGCGCCAATGGCAAGCCAGCAGCTGGCCGTTCTCGGCCAAGGCGTCGAGGCCGCGGTCAATCAGGCGCTCCAGGTCAGCGGCGTCCAGGTAGTAACAGAACTCACTCAACACGATCAGCTCAAATTGCCCCGCTGGCCATTGCTCGGGCAACCAGCGTTGCTCCACTTGAACGTTGGAAAACCCTGCCAGCCGTTTGCTGGCCAGCGCCACCGCAGCGCCCGCCGTATCACAGCACAGCAAGTGATCACCACGCGCTGCCAGTTCGGCGCTCAACTCACCGTTCGCACAGCCGGGTTCGAAAATCGAGGCGTAGCGCGCTCGGGTCAGCACCGCCAGGGTCAATGCGCGTTTGCGTTGTTCGTACCAACGTTGACGAAACGCCCAGGGATCGTCGTTGCCGGCGAACATCTGGTCAAAATAAGGGGTTGTCACACTCAAACGAACACCACTTCAAACGGTTGCAACAAGCGCTCCACCACATAGGGCGCCAGTACGGGCGGCAGGCCGACCTGCGGGTCGCCTTCCAGCTGGCTGGCGAAGGCGTGGATGGCATGGCGTTTACGGGCCACCCTTTCCGGCGTCAGGGGGATCTTGCGCGCACGGTCCCAGGGCACCATGCCGTCTTCGGCGGTCGCCCAATGCCAGGTCCACACGGGCAATTCGTACAGGGTCGCGCCCACCGCCTGGGCGGCTTTCGCGCTGGCGCGGCCAACCGCTTCGTGGTCGCAATGCCCGTCTTCGCGCCAGGTGGCAAACACCACATCGTTGGGTTTGAGGTAGCGCTGGATGAACGCGGCGAGTTCTTCTTCACGCTCGGCGACCTTGCTGTCGGTAAACCCGGCGCGCAGCCACTTCAAACTGTGCAGCGGCAAACCCAGGCGGTGCAGGGCCTGGGCCGACTCCTGCGGGCGCACCACGCTCAGGCGTTGCACCGGCCACCGTTTGGAGCCCGGATGGCTGGCGCTGCCGTCGGTGACCGAGATCAACTGAATGGGCCGGCCCAAGGCGGCCAGGCCTTGCAGCAAACCGCCGCTGCCGAGCACCTCATCGTCCGGGTGCGGCGCGATGATGACTGCACGCTGCCCCTCCGGTACCAGCTCCTCGACGCTGATATGTGGCAATTCAGCCAGGCGCGATGAGGTTTGCCAGTAATGCAGCGACGTACCTTGGCCAACAATCGGGTTGGGTTTCATAACTGCCACCTCCCTGACGGTTCGCCGGCCACTTGCTCACCCAGGGCCGCCAAGTCGCGTTCGGCATGGCTTTGGCGCATGTACACCGGCAAATCCGCCATCAATTGGGCGAAGTGCGGGTCCTTGCAATAAGGTCCCGCGCCAACGGCACGCCCGACATGACGAACCACCTGTTCAACGGTTTCCTCGACGCACGCGCGCACCTGCTGCGCGAGTAACCGGGCATCGGCGGTCGGTGCCCGGTCCACCTGCTCGGCGCCGGCGCGTAGCACGCAAGCGGCACTGTTGAGCGCGCTGTCAACCGCGCCCAAGTGAGCCATGGCATGGGGCTCGGGATGATTGCCGCACTGCATGCGCAGCACTTCAGCCAGGCGCTGCGCCGCGCCGTACCAGCACGCCGCAATACCGATGCCGCCGTGCCAGAAGCCAGGGCGCGCCAGGTAGTCGCCCGGCCCGCCGATCGCGAGCCCCCCGGCTTGGTTGAAGATAACGTCGACACTCCCGGTGGCGGCCATGCCCACTGCGTTCCAACCTTCGTCCGTCACCGTCACGCCTGGCTGGTCCATCACCACGGCAACCAGCTGCTGACGATCTTCCTCGTCCCACGCGGTCAACAACCCGTGTGAGACCACGGACGCGCCTGAACACCAGGCTTTGCGTCCGTCGACGATTAAACGTTGCCCGTCGCGCCGCACGCGCACCCTGGCGTGCGGCGGCTCGGCTGCCCATGTCCCCCATGTGCTGCCCAACGGCTGGAGAGGGCAGTCGAGTTCGGCAATGATTGCCAGCGCATCGGTGTGGCCTTCAAACAGTTTGCACAAGCGCAGGTCATGGCCGGCGACTTGCGCCAGCCCGCTGTAGCGCTCCAGGGTCTGGCCGCTGCCGGGCAACGGCAGCTGGTCCAGGCCTTCTTCCTGAAGGTCCTTCAAGGCATTACCCAGGGCCTGCGTATTCGCATAGCCCCGGTAGCCGGAAAGGAATCCGTGCAACGCCATCTCACACCTCGTCGTCGTGTTGAAGCTCAAACAATAGCAGCGAGCGGCCGGTTGCGGCGTACTCGTGCTCAAAGTCAAAGCGCTCCTGGCCACGCACCGCCGTGTCATTGGTGTCGAGCAGGCAGTTCCAGAACTCGCCCTCGGGCACCGGTGGCAGGCGGAAATTGACCATGTCGTGATGGGCGTTCACCACCAGCAACAGGGTCGCATCCGCGCCGGCACGGCGAATACCGGTTTCTTGAGCGCGACCATCCATCAGCATGCCCAGGCAACGACCATTGCTGTCTTCCCACTGCTCGGTGGCCATCTCGTTGCCATCCGGCGCCAGCCAGGTGACGTCCTTGACGCCGATATCTTCGTTGTAGTCACCGACCAGGAAGCGTCCACGGCGCAGGATCGGATACGCCAGGCGCAGCTTGATCAGGCGCTTGACGAACTTGAGCAGCGCCTTGCCGTCCTCGTCCAGGTCCCAGTTGACCCAACCGATCTCGCTGTCCTGGCAGTAGGCATTGTTGTTGCCATGCTGGGTGCGGGCGAATTCATCGCCGGCCACGATCATCGGCGTGCCTTGGGCCAGCAGCAGGGTGGCGAAGAAATTGCGCATCTGGCGCAGGCGCAGTTCGTTGATTTCCGGGTCGTCGGTGGGGCCTTCGACGCCATGGTTCCACGACAGGTTGTTATTGCTGCCGTCCTGGTTGTTCTCGTCGTTGGCTTCGTTGTGCTTGTCGTTGTACGACACCAAATCGTGCAGGGTGAACCCGTCATGGGCGGTGATGAAATTCACCGAACTGTACGGCCGGCGGCCACGATGGTTGAACATCTCGCCGGAGGCGGTCATGCGCCCGGCGAAGTCCGCCAACTGGCCATCGTCGCCTTTCCAGAAGGCGCGTACGGTGTCGCGGAAACGGTCGTTCCATTCCGCCCAGCCCGGTGGGAAGTTGCCCACCTGATAGCCGCCAGGCCCGCAGTCCCAAGGCTCGGCGATCAGTTTGAGCTGGCGCAGGATAGGGTCCTGGCGGCACGCCACGAGGAAGCTGTGACGTTCATCGAAGCCGTCGCGATAGCGCCCGAGAATAGTCGCCAGGTCGAAGCGGAAGCCGTCGACGTGCATCTCGGTGGCCCAGTAGCGCAGGGAGTCGGTGACCATCTGCAAGACGCAAGGGTGGCTCAGGTCCAGAGTGTTGCCTGTACCGGAATCATTGATATAGAAGCGCTTTTCGTCGGGCATCAACCGGTAGTACGAGGCGTTGTCGATACCACGCATCGACAGGGTAGGGCCGCGCTCGTTGCCTTCGGCGGTGTGGTTGTAGACCACGTCGAGGATCACTTCGAGCTTTTGCTCATGCAGGTGCGCGACCATCTCCTTGAACTCGGCGATTTTGCCGCTGGCCAGGTAGCGCGGGTCGGGCGCGAAAAACGCAATGCTGTTGTAGCCCCAATAATTGGTCATGCCTTTTTCCAGCAAATGCTGGTCGTTGACGAAGGCATGTACTGGCAACAGCTCGACCGAAGAAACACCCAACTGGCGAATGTGCTTGAGCACGTCATCTTCCATCAGGCCGGCGCAGGTACCGCGCACGGATTCGCCGACTGAAGGATGGCGCATGCTGATGCCGCGCAGGTGGGTTTCATAGATGATCGTGCGATCCCATGGCACGCGCACCGGCTGGTCATTGCCCCAGGTGTGCGCCGGGTCGATAACCTTGCACTTGGGCACGAAGGGCGCGCTGTCGCGCTCGTCGAAGCTGAGGTCGTCGTCGGGGTGGCCGATGGTGTAGCCGAACAGGGCCTCGGACCATTTGAGTTCGCCCACCAGTTGCTTGGCATAGGGGTCGATCAGCAATTTATTGTGGTTGAAACGATGACCGTTTTCCGGATCGTAGGGACCATAGACACGGTAGCCGTAGATCAGCCCGGGGTGGGCGTCGGGCAAGTAGCCGTGAAAGATCTCGTCGGTGTATTCGGGCAGCTCGATGCGTTCGAGTTCCACTTCGCCGGCATCGTCGAACAGGCACAGCTCGACCTTGGTGGCGTTGGCCGAGAACAGCGCAAAGTTGACACCCAGGCCGTCCCAAGTGGCGCCAAGGGGGAAGGGCAAACCTTCACGAATCCGCGACGGCTCACGGTCCGGCGTGGTTGAGGCTTTATCGGGTTTGCTCATGGTGTTGCTCCTGCAAGGGTTCTTTTTTCGGGCCGAACGCGGCCGTACTGACGGTTATTCAGCGCATGACGTAATAGGTAAAAGCCCCCTGACGGCAATTGATTGGGTCAGGAGGCGCGGTGATCAATGAGCAGCAGGCTTGGACTTTTTCGCCGCTGCGGGCTTCTTCGGTGCCGGTTTGGCGGCGGCAGGCGCAGCCGGTTTGGGTTTGGCGGCTGCCTTGGGGGCAGTCTTTGGCTTGGCGGCCGGCTTAGGCTTGCTCGGCGTCAGCGCCTCGGCCTCGGCGAGCTTGCGTGCCATCTCCCAGTGACGTGCATCTTCACCGTGGGGCTTGCCTTCAGATTCCCAGATCTGGTGGGCTAATTCGCGGATGCGCTTGTCTTCATTACTCATCACACACTCCTCAGAAAATGTTCAGCTTTCTTGAATATCGGCATTGATAAAAACATTGACCGGGAAATCCCCCAGGGCAGCGCTGATCAACAGCTCCTTGTCTGGTGTGACTGCGCGTGTCTGAAAAAGTCCCTTCCAGTTTTGCGTTGTGGCGGCGAACGGTAATTTCACCCGCGTATCGCCCCAAACCTGGGCAGGAATCAGGGGCTGCGAGGCTGTATCGAGCAGGCCTCGGGACCAGCGTGGCACCACCACCAGCGCATATTTGCCCTGGTGTTCCCGGCAGAAAGCAACGACATGATCAGCCTGTTGACCCACCACCTCCAAAGCGGTGTAGGCACCGTCGCTGAACAATTCGACGTTAGCCTTGCGCAAGGCCAGGGCCTGCGCAATGACAGCCTGTTTGATGCGCCCGTCGCGCCAGCTGGACAGCAGCTCGCCGGTGTCCGCCGGGTTATTCAAGGCACGTTGGCGCGCGTCGAAGTCCACCGGGCGACGGTTGTCCGGGTCTACCAGGCTGAAGTCCCAGAACTCATCGCCCTGGTACACATCCGGTACGCCCGGCACGCTCAGGTGAAGCAAAGTCTGCGCCAGCCCGTTCATGGCACCGGCGGGGGCGATCGCCTGGGCCGCGTCGGCCAGGGCGTTGCGCAATGGGGCGCCGTCTTCACTGAGCAGCACGCGCTGCAGGAAGTGTTCAACGCCTTGCTCATAAGCGTCGTTCGGCGCGCTCCAGCTGCTTTGCAACTTGGCTTCGCGCAGGGCTTTCTGTTGCCACTGCCACAGGCGTTGCTGGTACGCCTCAAGGTCAGGACTGGGTTCCAGCGGCCAACTGCCGAGCAAGACCTGATACAGGATCAACTCGTCGCCCGCCGAGGGGCTGTCGGCACTTTTGCGCAAAGGGGCGGCCAGGCTGCGCCAGTGTTCGACCTGTTCGGCGTACCACGGCGCGCACTCGCTCAGCACCGCCAGACGTGCGCGCGTATCCTCACCGCGTTTATGGTCGTGGGTGGCGGTGGCCAGCAAGTTGTGCGCGAAGCTTTTCAGGCGCTGCTGATTGACCGCGTGGAAATCGGCCAGTGGCGCGCTGAATTGCTCGGTGCTGAAGCCCACATCGTTACGCGACAGCAATACCGCCGAACGATAGAACGCGGTATCTTCCACCGCCTTGGCCGCGGCGGGCGAGGTCAGTTGCTGGAAGCGCACACAGGCGTGCTTGAGCATCTTGCGCTCGCGGCCCACCGGGCGATTGCGCCAGGGTTGCCCGCCCAGCCATTTTTCCAGGTGATCGAGCACCGGCCAGTCGCCTTCGTTCAGGGTGCTGCGCGCGCCGTCCATGGCCTGCTGGAAGACCTTGTCGTCAGCCGCGCTGCGCCCCCGAGCGCTGATGTAGGTGCGGTATACCGGGAAATGCACGATCAGTTCCTGCAACGCCCGGCGGATCGCGCCCAGTGTCAGGTCACGGGTCATCACGTCGTCCCGGGCCACTTGCAAGAGTGCCTGGGCGACGCTCTCGAAGTCGCCACCTAGCGATCCATTGAGGATCTGCTGACGCGCCAGCCGCGCTTCGTCGATAAACGAAGAAGGCCGTTCGCTGTGGCGCGACCACAACTCGGCCAGCGGGGCGAAACCATCCGGGTGGTGCTGCAACAACGACAGTTGGTTCATGAATTCATAGCCGGTGGTGCCGTCCACCTGCCAGTCTTCGCGCAGGGTTTCGCCTTCGCCAAGAATCTTTTCCACGAAGATCGGCAAATGCCGCTCCGGCGACAGCGCATCCACCCGGCGGCGCAGCTTGCGGCAGTAACCACGCGGGTCAGCCAGGCCGTCGATATGGTCGATGCGCAGGCCATCGATCAAGCCTGCGCTGATCAATTCGAAAATCTTGCCGTGGGTGGCCTCGAACACCGCCGTGCGCTCCACGCGCAGGCCGCCCAGCTCATTGACGTCGAAAAAGCGCCGCCAGTTGATGTCGTCCGCCGCCGTGCGCCAACTGGCAAGTCGGTAGGTTTGCTCTTCGAGCAGGTGATGCAGGCGCGCAAAGCCTTCAGGGGTTTTCCCGTCGAACGCGGCGAGGCGCTGTTCGATGGCCGGCAGCACGTCGCCGGCCCGCTCGGCCAGGGCCTGTTTCAGCCAGCCGGCTTCGGCATAGGCGTCGTCCTGATACGCCAAGGCCGCGAAGCGTTCGGCCAGGGGTTTGAGCGGTTCCTCGTTGCCGAGAATCAGCGCGTAATCCCGTGGGCAGATCGGAAAGCGATGCTCGTAGTGCTCAACGTAAAACGCCCCTTGCGCGGCCTCGAACTTCAGCACCAGGCTGCCGCTCTGCAACGCTTCGCCGTAGTCGCTGCCAAGGAACGGCATCAACAGTTGGCCCTTGAGCAGTGGGTCGGGTGAGTGCCACTGAATATCAAAGAACTCGCTGTAGGGGCTCAAACGCCCCCATTCGAGCAGGTCCAGCCACCAGGGGTTATCGGCGCCGCCCACGGCCATATGGTTGGAAACGATATCGAGGATCAGGCCCATGTTGTGTTCGCGCAACGCGGCAACCAGACGCTGCAACGCCGCTTCGCCGCCCAGCTCCGGGTTGACACAGGTGGGGTCGACCACGTCGTAGCCATGCATCGACCCGGCACGCGCTTTGAGCAGGGGCGAGGCATACAAGTGGCTGATGCCCAGTTGGGCGAAATACGGCACCAGCGGCACCGCATCGTCCAGGGTGAAGCCTTTATGAAATTGCAGGCGCTGGGTGGCGCGTAGAGGCAGTGCGTTCATCGGTCACGCTCATAGGCTTGGTTGCGCGCTACGGCCAGCAGTTCGAGGCGGCGCGCGGCGCCGGCATTGTCGAGCAGGCTGGACGCTTCGCCGGGCAAGCGGCGGCGCCAATTGGGATGGGTGTCGGTGGTGCCGGGCAGGTTCGGTTGTTCTTCCATGCCCAGTGCATCCTCCAGGGGCAGCAGTACCAGCGGCGCACGGGTGTGGCCGAGGTAGCGCACGCTGGCATCGATCATATGGTCGGTGTCGTTGCGGATCTCATCGACGAAGTTCTGCGGGTCCTGGCTCAAGGCCTGGCGCAGTGCCTGGCGTTCACGCAGGCGGTGTTCGCTCCATTGATCCACGGTTGGCGCGTCGATCAGGCCCAGCTCGATATTCCATTCGATGTCACGGCTGTGCCACCAACCGTTGAGGGTCGGCAAATCGTGGGTACTGGTGGTGGCCAGGGCGTTGTCGGGCCAGTCGAGAATGGGCGTGAATTGGCCCTCGTTATCCTGCTCGAACAACAGCACGCGCATGCCGAGAATCGCCCGGCTGCTGAGTTTTTCGCGCAGGCCGTCGGGCACGGTGCCGAGGTCTTCACCCAGGACAATGGCCTGGTGGCGATGGGATTCGAGTGCCAACAGCCGCAACATGTCGTCCACCGGGAAATACAGGTAGGCGCCTTCGCGCGGTGATGCCCCGTTAGGGATCACCCACAAGCGCTGCAGGCCCATTACATGGTCGATCCGCAGGCCTCCCGCGTTGGCGAAATTAGCCCGCAGCATTTCAATAAAGGCGCGGAAACCATTGCGTTTGAGGCCTTCGGGGGAAAACGCGGAAATGCCCCAACCCTGGCCCGCACGGTTGAGAATGTCCGGTGGCGCGCCGACGGTCAGGTCCGCGAGCAACTCGTCCTGGCGACTCCACGCCTGGCTGCCGCCGCCGTCCGCACCCACCGCCAGGTCGGCGATCAGCCCGATGCTCATGCCGCTGCCGAGTGCCGCCTGCTGCGCACGCTGCAAGCTGCGGGCGATCAGCCACTGGGTAAAGGCGAAATAGCCGATTTCATCGCGGTGTTCTTCGGCAAACTGGACCAGCGCCGGGCTTTGCGGGCTACGCCAGGCTTCCGGCCACTGACGCCAGTCGAGGTCTTCTCCGGCGGCGGCGCGCAATGCCTGCACGGCTTCGAAGCGGCAGTGGTTCTCCAGGGCTTCGCCGCCGGCCTGGCGAAAGCTCTGGAAATCGGCATGTTGCGGATGATGGCCGTGGCGGAAGTCGTCATACAGTGCGCGCAGCAGGCGCTGCTTGGCCTTGGCGGCGGCGGGCCAGTCGATCAGCGTGAGCTGTTCCAGCGCGTGCAGTTCATCGGCCAGGCCCGCAGCCTCGATGGCATTGTGCACTTCGCGTTCACCCAGGATGCATTGCGGCGAGGCATACAGGCTGTTGAGAAACAGCCGGCTGGAAGGCGAGTAGGGGCTGTAGCGCTCGGTGTCGGCGCTGAACATGGCATGCATCGGGCTGATTGCCAGGGCATCGGCCCCGCGCTCGGCGGCTGAGCGGGCCAGGTGTTCCAGGGCCAGGGTGTCGCCGAAGCCACCGTCGCCAAGGCGGCGCAGCGAGTAGAGCTGGGCACTGAGACCCCAGGCGCGGGCAGGCTCGCTGTCGGCCGCTTCGGCCACGCTGTAGCAACAGGCGGGAGCAACGGCGAGGGTAAACGTTTGGCCGTCGATATGTGCTTGGTGGTAGCCGAGGGCGATGACGCCGGGCAACACGGCATCACCATCAAGGCGCAATTCCAGGGTTTCGCCGTTTTCCAGATTGACGCGGCAAGGTGTGTCCGGCGCAAAGAAGCGCGCCAAATCCAGGCCTTCACCGCTGTCGACGGTCATCAGCGGGGGCAAATGTTTATCCTGCTGGACCTGCTCCAACTCACGCAGGCTGGCGTCGATCTCGGCTTCGGTATCGGCCGGGTGCCCCAGCCCCTTGAGCACGGCGCGCAAGGCGTCGGGCCGCACATGCTGCGGGCGACCGTTGGCGTCGATCCAATCGACGGCCAGGCCCGCGCGGCTGGCGAGTATTTCCAGGTTCGCTTCGCTCAAAACTGTTCTCCGGCAGGGAATAAAGAAACGCGTGCGCTGAGGGGCGGCAGGTGCGCTCCGGGGTCGGCAGGCGTTTGAAAGATCACGTGCGGCGATGCGGGCTGATCGACCGGCTCGGCGCTCAGGTTCAGATCGATTTGCAACACGCTGCCATTGCCCAGGCGCCAGCGCGCACTGACGGCGCCGTCAGCCAGCACTTGCGCGCCCAGGGCCTCGCTGCCGGGCAGGTGGGGCACCACATGTTGATGACGCAGGCTCAGCAAATGACGATAAAACTGGGCGTGGTCGTTTTCGACCAGCGCGGGCTGCGATTGCCGGAAGGTCGTCAATGCGTTGGGGTCGGGGATGCGTTCGCGTTGCTCGGGATCATGAAACGCGGCGAAATCGGCGAACTCGTTGCGTCGACCTTCACGCACGGCCTGCGCCAGCTCACCGTGATGGTCGGTGAAGAACAGGAACGGTTCGGCGGCATTGACTTCATCGCCCATGAACATCAGCGGGATCATCGGCGAGAGCAGCAGCAGGGCGGTGGCCGCCTTCAACGCCTGGGGCGGGCACAGCTGATGCAGGCGTTCGCCCAGGGCGCGGTTGCCGATCTGGTCATGGTTCTGCAGGAACGACACGAAGGCGGTCGGCGGCAGTTGCGCGCTGGGTTCGCCGCGTGCATGGCCGTGACGGGTGGTCTGGCCCTGATAAATAAAGCCTTCGCCCAGGCAACGTGCCAGTTTGGCGGTGGGCTGCTCGGCGAAGTCGCTGTAATAGGCATCGGTTTCGCCGGTCAGCAGCACGTGCAGCACGTTATGGAAGTCATCGTTCCACTGCGCGTCGAAATCATGTTTGAGCAGACTGGCCTGGTTCAACTCGTTTTCCAGCACCAGCCATACGTGGCGGCCGGTGTCGACCTGCTGGCGTACCCGTTGCGCCAGTTCCTGCAGGAAGCCAGGGTTGTCGATGGCGTGCACCGCATCCAGGCGCAGGCCGTCGAAGCGGTATTCAAGCAGCCACATCAGCGCGTTATCGAGAAAGAAATCCCGCACTTCACGGCGTTCGAAATCAATGCCCGCGCCCCACGGCGTGTGCACGTCTTCCTGGAAAAAGCCCTTGGCGTACTGGCCCAGGTAATTGCCGTCGGGGCCGAAGTGGTTGTAGACCACGTCGAGGATCACCGCCAGGCCATGCCCGTGGGCGCTGTCGATCAGGTGCTTGAGTTCTTCGGGGGAGCCATAGGTGGAGTGCGGTGCGTAGGGCAGTACGCCGTCGTAACCCCAGTTGCGCTCGCCGGGGAACTGCGACAGGGGCATCAATTCAATGGCGGTTACGCCCAGCTCGGCCAGGCGCGGCAGGTGCCGCTCGACTTCGGCATAACCACCCATCGCGCCGACGTGCAGTTCATAGATCACCGCTGTGTGCCAGGGGCGGCCTTGCCAGTGGCTGTGCCGCCATTCATAGGCGAGCGAGTCGACGACGCGGCTCCAACCGTGCACATCCAGGGCCTGGGCCCTGGATGCGGGGTCGGGAACATTGCGTTCTCCGTCGATATTGAAGCGGTACAGCGTTCCGGCAGGGCAGGCTATTTCTGCTTCAAACCAGCCGTCTGCCTGAGGCAGCATGGCGATGGATTTCCCTTCCTGCAATTCAACGCTGACAGAAAAAGCGTCTGGCGCCCACAAGGCGAAACGCGTGTGTTGCGCGTCCAGCATCAGTGCGCCGTGGGGCCAGGTTTCCAGAGTCCGTAACGGCATCTATGAAGACCTCTCTTGGTTATTTAGTCGATTTCCCCAGTGCTTTAACCACCAGTTGCTCGTACAGATCGGCATAAGGTTCCACCGCCTGCGACCAGTTAAAGGGTTGGGTCATGGCGCAACTGCGCATGGCATTGAGCAGGCCGGGGAAGGAAAACACTTTAAAAGCGCGTTCCAGGGCTGCTTTGTAGCTCTCGACGGTGGATTCGTTGAACAGGAAACCGGTGACCCCATTTTCAATGGTGTCGGCCAGGCCGCCGGTATTGCGCGCCACCGGCAACGAACCGAAACGCTGCGCATACATCTGGCTCAAGCCGCAGGGCTCATAACGCGATGGCATCAGCAGGAAGTCGCTGCCGGCGAACATGCGGCGTGCGTCGGTCTCGTTAAAGCCGATGCGCACGCCAACCTGGCCGGGGAAGCGCAGCGCCAGCTCGCGCATGGCCTGTTCTTCTTCCGGCTCGCCACGCCCGATGATCGCGATCTGGCCGCCGTTTTCAACGATGAAGCCGGCGACCGCTTCGGTCAGGTCCAGGCCTTTCTGGTAGACCAGTCGCGACACCACGGCGAACAGCGGGCCGGTGGAATCGTGCAGGCCGAACAGCTCGCGCACATGGGCGGCGTTGATGGCCTTGCCTTCCCAGTCACCGATATTGAAGTTGTGGGTCAGGTGCGTGTCGGTGGAGGTTTCCCAGCTTTCGTCGATGCCGTTGGGAATCCCGCTGAGCAGGCCTTGCTGGGTCTTGCTGGCGAGGAAACCGTCCAGGCCGCAGCCAAACTCCGGCGTGGTGATTTCCGCGGCGTAGGTGGCGCTGACCGTGGTGATGTGGCTGGAATACGCCATGCCGGCCTTGAGGAACGACATCTTGCCGTAGAACTCCATGCCTTCCTGTTGCAGGGCATGGGGCGGAATGCCCAGTTCGGGGGTGCATCCCAGGCTTACCACGCCCTGGTAGGCGAGGTTATGAATGGTAAACAGGGTCGGCGTGCGTGAACCGCGCCAGTGCATGTACGCCGGGGCCAGGCCAGCGGGCCAGTCGTGGGCGTGCACCAAGTCAGGGCACCAGTGGATCTGTGCCAGGTTGGCGGCCATGTCGGCGGCGGCCAGGCCCAGGCGGGCGAAGCGGATGTGGTTGTCCGGCCAGTCGCGGCCGTTGTTGGCGCCGTAGGGAGTACCTTCGCGCTCGTAGAGCTCGGGGCAGATCAGCACATAGATGACCAGGCCGTCCTTGAGGTCCATACGCCCGATCTTGCACGGTGGCAGCGCCGCGTGGCCGCCCAGTTCACCGACGATATGGATCGGGTTGTCGCTCTCCATCACCTGCGGGTAACCCGGAATCAGCACCCGCACATCGTGCAGGTGGGCCATGGCACGGGGCAGGGCAGCGGAAACGTCGCCCAGGCCACCGGTCTTCACCAGGTCGGCAAACTCGGAAGTGACAAACAGCACTTTCTTTCGATTCGGATTCTTACTCACGATCGGCCGCACAGTGTTGGGCAGGTCGGCCAATGACGTCGGCCCCCCTGCCTGCTGACTAAAACGCTCTCCCTGAGTTACTACTGCGGCACTGATCATAATGCACTCCCCTTGTTTCGTTGGTCGGCTAATGGCCCGCTGCCAGTAGCTCCTATTGACCGCATCCTGCGGCCAGGCGCACAAGCGCTATACAAACTGGCAAGGCCTATGCCAGTTGCACGGTTAGCTGAAAAAGTTTGGATGGGCGGGCATTCGGCCTGAACCGGATATTTTCGCCTTACCTAAAACTGGACCTGCGGCAGAGTTCGAAAGTTTCGATTTTTTGCGGGGTTTTTGTTTTGGAGCGGACCCATCGGTCATGAGTCTAGGACAGATCCTAGATCCTGTAGGGTTTTCGGCGGGATTTTGTAGGACAAAAAACTTTTAACCTTATGCAAGGTTGACAACTGTGGTGAGGGAGCATGGGCCTTCACCACAGCGTGCGCACGCTCTTAAATGGTGCATCAGCCCAGCACGCGAATGGGCACGTCGTTGGCCCAGGCCTGAATGTCTTCGATCATCTGCTGATAGAACTGTCGGTAATTCTGCTCACTCACATACCCGATATGGGGCGTTGCCAGCACATTGGGCAGGCTGCGCAACGGATGGTCAGTGGGCAGAGGTTCCTCGGTATAGACGTCCAACGCCGCCCCGGCCAGGCGGCCGTTGCTCAGTGCCTGCACCAGGGCCTGCTCATCGACAATCGGCCCACGTGCGGTGTTGACCAGGCGCGCCGTCGGTTTCATCCAGCCCAACGCCTGGGCATCCACCAAGCCACGGCTGCGTTCACTGAGCACTAAATGAATGCTCAGGATATCGGCCTGCTCGAACAGCTCGCGCTTGCTGACCCAGGTGACTCCCGATTCCGCCGCCCGCTGTGGCGTGAGGTTCTCACTCCAGGCAATCACCCGCATGCCGAACACCTGGCCGAAGCGGGCGACCTTCTGGCCGATACTGCCCAGGCCGAGGATTGCCAAGGTCTTGCCATGCAGGTCGCCGCCCAGGCCAACCTGCCAGCCGCCTGCGCGTAGCGAGTTGGCTTCGGCGAGCAGATTGCGCGTGGTGGCCATGATCAACGCCCATGTCAATTCCGGCGCTGCGTGTTTATAGCTGTCGGTGCCGCACACCTGGATACCCAGGGCCTTGGCGGCGGGAATGTCGATGGCGGCGTTGCGCATGCCGCCGGTTACCAGCAATTTGAGTGCGGGCAGCCCTTGCAGCAGCGCCTTGTCGAAGGTTGAGCGTTCGCGCATCACGCAAACCACCTCGAAGCCCTGCAAACGCTCTGCCATTGTGGCGGTGTCGGCAGGGTAATCGTGGAGAAAATGCACCTGGCCCACGGCGTCCAGCACCGACCAATCCACCACGCCCCTGGCTACGTTCTGCCAATCATCCATCACTGCAATCTGTACCGACATTTAGGGGTGCCTCGCAAGATTGGATCAGAGGGTTTTCAAACCCTGCAACAGCGCTTTATGAAACTGCTCCGGCTCTTCCATCTGTGGCGCATGGCCCAAGCCTGGGAACTCGACGAGGGTGGCGTGGGGTATCAGCTTGGCCACCTGCTTGCCCAGCACCTGGTAATTGCCAATCCTGGCCTTGACCGCCGGTGGCGCTACATCTTTGCCAATGGCAGTGGTGTCGCTGGTGCCGATCAGCAGCAAGGCGGGCACCTGCAAGTCCTTGAACTCGTAGTACACCGGCTGGGTGAAGATCATGTCGTAAATCAACGCCGAGTTCCATGCGACTTGGGTATGCCCAGGGCCTTTGTTCAGGCCGACGAGCATATCCACCCAACGTTCGTATTCGGGTTTCCAGCGTCCGACGTAATAGGTGTCGCGCTCATATTTGCGCACGCCGTCGGCGCTCATCTTCAACTCACGCTGATACCACTGGTCGACGCTCTGGTAGGGCACGCCCAAGGCTTTCCAGTCTTCCAGGCCGATAGGGTTCACCAGCCCAAGCTGCTCGGTTTGGGTGGGGTACATCAGCGCATAACGGGTGGCGAGCATGCCGCCGGTGGAATGGCCGATCACCGTGGCCTTCTGGATGCCGAGTTTTTCCAGCAATTGGTGAGTGTTGGTCGCCAGTTGCTGGAAACTGTACTGGTAGTGATCGGGTTTGCTGGAAGAGCAGAAGCCGATCTGGTCGGGGGCGATGACGCGGTAACCGGCGTCGCTCAAAGCCTTGATCGAACTTTCCCAGGTGGCGCCGCAGAAGTTCTTGCCGTGCATCAATACCACGCTGCGGCCGTTGGCGGTGCCGTTGGCAGGCACGTCCATGTAGCCCATTTGCAGGGATTTGCCTTGGGACTGGAAGGAGAAGTGTTGGAGGGGGTAGGGGTATTGGAAACCCTGGAGCTCTGGACCGTAGGCTGGAGGCTCGGCGAATGCTGGAGTCGCGCCAGTGAGCAGCAGGCCAGCGAGCGAAACAATGCGCAAGTACACGTTTGGTTTCTCCAAATAAAAACGTAAAGGTGAGGTGGCTGCATTAACGGTTGATTAACCCGGCACGTGAGGCGGCTGGTTATCACGTCGCCGAAATCGGATGAGTGGTGCGCTGACCCTGTTAATTCTGACAGTAGACGGGCCTCATTAAAGGGGGCCAACTAAGGGTGCCAAGGCGAGCCGAATGCAGGATCCACTTGGCACGCTATTTACCCTGTGTCTCGCAGCCTTTTAGCACGTTGCGATCGCTTGCGCGTGTGATGTGGGGCTTTTTATTCCAAGGAGCATAACGTGAGCGCATCTACTGTGTCGGTTCCGACAGCAACCCACGTCACCATCATTGGCGAAAATATGCCAGGCGGGACTGTGCGAGGAAGTTACAAGTACAACGCTACCGGTGGAGAGATTGAAGAAGGGCGATCAATGTGTCGCTGGTATATAGGCGAAGACGCCGGGCCTCTAACGGAGAACTTTGACCTGGTTATTATACAAAGCATGATCGGTAAACAAATTAGATTTGCCGTGACCCCTGTATCTGCCTCAGGTGTCAGTGGTATTGAAGTGTATTCGCAAGTTAGAACCATCGTCAGCGGTTATCAAAACATTTCGGAAGAGGACAGTAACAGCAGTTTCATCAAGCAATATGGTGCGTTTTCCTTGTATCGACACCAGCCCAATGACCGTATCGTGAACTCCACTTCCGGAGCATTTGCCTGGATGAGTGGCACCACGCAGAGTGTCTTTGTGAAAGGGCGCAATGATTCTGGCGGTACCCCACCAGCTGAAATAGCGCAATACCTGAAAAACAATCCCGCCACGCGTATGTTTTCAACCGCTGGGGACTTTGCTGCGTTGGTGCCGGTGGTCGGCACTGCCAACCAGTTGCTCCTGTGGGGCCGAAATATAGGACCTATTCCACATGACTTGGATTTGAGCAATATTAAATACGTCTATTGTAATGAGACGGCAATTGCCTGGATCTATGATAATCCACCTCCGGGTAAAAACAGGATTGGAGCATTTGGCAGTGTTGCCAATGGTGGAGCCGTACCTGACGAGATACAAAAATTCCTGTTCTTTGATCAACCCAAGGCTATTTACAGTACGTCAGCGGCCTTCGCGGTGCTTACTGAAAGCGGGCGTGTTTACGCGTGGGGAAGCCCAGCAGCGGGAGGCACTTTCGATCAGAACAAGCGAAAAGAGTTGGACCAGATAAACGTCACTCGAATGGTTTCCACTGCGGGCGCTTTTTGCGCGATTGGCGCGGTGCGCGTTGGGGATCCTCGTGTCAACACGCTGGTGACTTGGGGGCCGGCTACCAGCGGTGGCGCAATCTCTGCAGCGGACCTCGAACGGATCCTGGATGGCGACGGGGCAAAGCATGTGATCGCCAATCGTGACTCTTTTGTCGTTATCACCAGTCGACGCGCGACAGCCTTGAGTTGGGGAGGCCCGTATGGTGGGGTGATGAGCGAAGAGGCCAGAACAATGGCTGCGCGCGGTTATATCGTGATGTGCGCGAGCACGGCGTATGCGTTTTGCATTGTTAATAATGCAGGCGGGATAGCGGCGTGGGGCGTCAATGGCATGGGCGGAAACACGCCCAATGCTGAAAGCGACGCGGGCTCGGAGGAGCCATTCACAGTCGTGGACGCGGGTGAAGTGCTTGAGTCCAGCGGGGCGAAAGAGCGAGTGCGGGCGGTTTTCGAAAAACTGCAGGTGGCAAATGCAAATCCAGAGCGGTCGCACACGCCTGATACCGCCTGTGTCTGTCACAGTATCGGCAAGCAGCGCAGCAGTTTGACCCATCTTGTGACTGAATTGGGAGAAGTCACGCTGAGCACGAATGACTCAAGCTTTTTCATGTCGAGCAAGGGCAATGGTGGGGTAACGATTGATTTGATTACGTGGGGCCACGCCGGCTATGGCGGGGCAATACCTTCGGCTACCCGGCAAGTTTTGATGGCCAGTCAAATCACCGATGTGTATTCCACGAACGGAGCATACGCATTGATCGCTAATCAAGGGGGCGTCGTTGGAGCCGTCGTCGCGTTCGGAGCGACTAATGCCCAGCAGGAAGCAGGGCAGATACCTGTTCTGCTCCAACCCCATTTGCGTGATGGAATTAAAGAACTTTACTCCATCCAACAAATGCCCGCGTATGCTCCAAATATCGGTCGGCAAGGCGCTTTCTCCGCACGGGCTGCCAATGGAACATGGGTTAACTGGGGAGGGACAGCGCTAGTTCCAAATGAACATATAGATCCTGGAAAACCGTAAATTCACGGTGCTTGTAAGAGGCTATACGCAGGCTTGTAACGGTAGGTGCGAATGGGTTTTAGACTTACAGCCGTTAACGTGCCTGCCATGCCGAGTTGGAGGGAATTATGCAAATAACTCAATCTGCCCATACTGTGCCGGAAGCAACCCAGGTCTCGATTTTGGGTGATGTGCATGTCAGCGCTACCGTCCGTGGGTTTTATCTCTATAGCAATAACGCTGGCAGTCCTGAGGGGTTGTCTGAATTTTTTTGGCATCTTAATGGTGAACGACTTGAAACAGAGGGGCAGTTGGACCTGAAATTAAGACAGGCGGACGGAGGCAAGTTTTTGCAGTTTTCTGTCATCCCGGTTGCGTCTGACGGTACCCGAGGCGTTGAGAGGTTTTCACAAACCTATGAAGTTACCTCAGGCTTTCAAAATATATCGGACGATGAAAATGAGTGGTGCTTCCTGAAGCAGCGCGGCAACTTCTCGTTTCATGTACCGGAGCCCGCAGACCGGCTGTTTGTTTCGACAGGCGGGGTGTTTGCACTGCTCGAGCCTAATACGGGCGACGTCCATCTTGAAGGGCAAACAGGCTGGGGCCTGCCGGTGCCGCCGGAAATCGTAAATTTTCTGAAAAACAACAAGGCCATCAAGCTGTTCTCTTCTGAAGTGAGCTTTGCTGCGCTCATCCCGTTGGGCGGCACCAACCAATTGTTAATGTGGGGCCCCACCATTCCTCCCACTCTTCCGCCCTTGCAAGGCATCCGGTCGGTCTACAGTACGAGAAGTGCATTTGCCGTTATTTATACTAACCCTCAAGGGTTCAGTAACCGGATCGCTGCAATAGGCCCGGTAGGCAGGCCCGTATCCACGGTGCCGGATGAGATTCAATCCGCGCTGATATGGGATCAGCCCGAGGCTATTTATGCGACTGATGACGCATTTGCAGTGCGAACCCGTGACGGCAAGGTGTACGCCTGGGGGCATCCTCATAACGGTGGCATCATCCCTGATGACGTCAGGAGGCGACTCAATTCGATGTTTGTCACTCGGATTGTTGCAACCGCAATGTCGTTCTGCGCCATTGATGACAGGAATGGTGACTGCGTAGCGTGGGGAAATCCGGGCGGCGGCGGCGTTATCCCCGTCGACCAATACGGCAAAATCATTGAGGAGGGCGGCATTGAGTCGCTGATTGCCGCCGAGAATGCATTTTGTGCTATCACCCGCGATCGTCGCCGGGCTTACAGTTGGGGGGCTGCGGGCCAGGGTGGAACCATGTCGGCTGGTGCACTGACGTTGGCCACTCGCGGAAATATCATTCTTTGCAGGGCCAATCGCTGGGCGTTTTTGATGGCCAATGCTTCCGGCCAGGCGGAGACGTGGGGCGCGGCGCTCTATGGCGGCGCTCCACTTCCGGCTAACGTAAAGCTGGAAATCGAGAATGCATTCAGGATCAGCGCGGATCCAAACGTTTCGTCCGAGGACCTCCTCGCCGTTCCGGGCGCGCCGGAGCGGTCCCCGACAAGAGGGCAAAAGCCGCGGCATCACCCCAATGTTTCATCCCGCGCCATTGTTCTGGACGGCAATCTCAGTGTGTATGCCAACGACGTGAGCTTCTTTTTATTGAGTCGTAAGGACGATGGCAGAACTCATGCCATCGTGTTGCATGGCTATCGTACCCATGGGGCTTTCATGAGCCAGGGACTTCGACAAACATTGATGGCCAGTTTGATTCGCGACGTGTACTGCACCAACGGGGCATACGGTGTTATTACCACTCAGGGTGGCACAGCAGGGGCCGTTTCCGTTTGGGGGGCCACGCTGGCGATGGAGGATGCCGGTGAAATACCTCCTGAACTGGCCGAACATGTTCGCAGTGACGTGGTGGAGCTGTACTCCATCAAGCGTTTCCCCTATGTCAAACAGCCCGATCCGCCACCTCGGCCACCACCACCACCACCGCCTCCACCACCACCGCCACGGCCCGTGCACATCGATCCCTCGTTTGCGGCGAGACGCACCGATGACACCTACGTGTTATGGGGCGGTAACGTGAAAAACCAACATTACGACCCTCGGGAGCACGACACGTAAACATAGTCGTTTTGGATCAACCTTATAACCCGCGTTCGCGCGGGTTATTTGCAAGACCTTGAGTTGTTGCAGCGCAGCTATGCATTCGAAGCACCACCTCATTGTTCCATCCAACTACGTCATACGAAGTGTTTGGAGAACCCCATGAAAAAAAATAATCTCATGACCCCGGAGGCTACTCATGTTCAGGTAGTGGGGGATGTTTTTGTCGGCGCGACCGTACATGGTTTTTACCTGTACAACAGCAATGGCGGCAACCCTGAGGGGCTGTCTAAATTTTATTGGTATATCAACGGTGAGCGTCTGACAGAAGAAGGGCAATTGGATATAAAGTTGAGAGCTGCGGACGGTGGCAAGTTTCTACAGTTTTCTGTGACTCCTGTAACGTCTGATGGGGTGGAAGGTGATGAAGCAAAGTCCCCGCTGTACCCAATAAATTCAGATTTTCAAAATATTTCTGATGAAGAAAACGAATGGTGCTATCTAAAGCAGCGCGGTAATTTTTCATTTCATGTGCCTGAGCCCTCCGACAGATTGTTTGTTTCTACGGGGGGCGTTTTTGCGTTGCTGGACCCCACCAGTGGTGATGTTCACCTAAGAGGGCAAAATGGATGGGGCTTACCGGTTCCACCTGAAATAAGCAGTTTTTTAAAAAATAACAAAGCTGTCCGGTTGTTCTCGTCCGAACGCAGTTTCGCTGCGCTCGTGCCGCTGGGAAGCACTAACCAGTTGCTGTGTTGGGGGGGTGATATTCCTGCCACGTTGCCACCCTTGCAGGGCATTCGTTCTGTTTATAGCACCCGAAGTGGTTTCGCTTTGATTTACAGTAACCCCGCGCCTGGGGCCAATCGTATCGCCGCCATTGGCCCAGTGAATCATCCAGTGTCGACTGTCCCCGCTGCCATTCAACAAGCATTGCTGTTTGATCCGCCCTTGGCTATTTACGCCGCAGATGATGCCTTTGCTGTGAGAACCCAAAACGGTCGTGTTCATGCGTGGGGCGACCCGAATAAAGGTGGCACGATACCGGCCAACGTTCGGGATCAGCTCAACTCAATGTTTATTACAAGGATTGTGGCGACAGCCATTTCCTTTTGTGCCATGACCGCGGAGGGTGATTTCGCTGTATGGGGACATGCCACCGGCGGCGGCACTATTCCCGTTGAGCAATTGCGTCAGATCCTCAATGACGGCGGGATCGAATCGGTGATCGCTGCTACAACGGCTTTCTGCGCCATCACACGAGCGCGTCGTCTTGCGGTGAGTTGGGGTAGGGTGGGCGAAGGCGGGAACATGTCTGACAGCGCGGCAAACTTGGCCTTACGTGGCAATATCATTCTATGCACGGCTAACCGTTGGGCATTCTTGATAGCAAATCAATCGGGCCAAGCCGAAGCTTGGGGAGCCATTGGATTTGGGGGCGACCCTATACCACCGCAAGTGAAAGCCCAGTTTGAGGCGGCCTTTAACGGCGCTTGTGCAGTTCCTGGTGACCCACCGCGGCCTTGCGCAAACAAGGAGCCGCAACGACAACACAAAAACGTCTCGTCCAGAGCCATTATTGTGGATGGAAATCTCAGCTTATACGCCAATGACCACAGCTTCTTCTTACTCAGTCGCCATGACGACGGCAGAACCAATGCAATTGTTTTGCATGGTCTTCGTACCTCGGGCGGTGAAATGAGTACTGCCTTGCGGCAAACGTTGATGGCCAGTCTCATACGCGACGTTTACTGCACCAACGGAGCTTATGGGGTGATTACTACTCAGGGCGGGACGGAGGGTGCTGTGTCCGTATGGGGCGCTACTCTACAGATGGAAGACGCGGGTGAAATTCCTCCCGAGTTGGCTGAATACGTGCGCAGCAATGTGGTTGAGTTATATTCGATAAAACGCTTCCCTTACGTGGGTAACCCTCCACCACCAAGACCCGTTCATAACGACCCTTCATTCGCCGCTCGGCTCACCAATGGCACCTATGTGTTATGGGGCGGCAATGTCGAAAATCAATACTTCGACCCGCGAGCCAAAAGCAACGAATAACCATGTTTGGACAAACCCTATAACCCGCGCTTGCGCGGGTTATAGGGTTGTAAGCGCTCCATAAACCCCGCTTTGGCAGTCTCCACCAGGCTGTAAAGTTGAGCACTGGCTTTTATGTCAATAAAAAAGAGGCAGTCCCTGCGACTGAACTGGTCAAGTAATCTTGGACACTGATTACGGTTCACGCCGCCAACCTTTCCTTCATGACCGGCGACCGGTAGTCGTTATAGCTGTGAGGCCTGCTGATGTTGTAGCGAGAGACATAGCGCTGTACGTCTGCTCGGGCCTCATGTTCCAGTTTGTA
>NZ_JASLAW010000081.1 GCF_030147005.1 Pseudomonas sp. | reverse complement strand
CGCCCGGACGGCAGCCTGGTGATGGACGAGCATTTCTACCCCACCAGCTTGTCCCTGCAAGCGGTGCCGGCGTTGCATCGCTACCTGGGTGAAGTGGCCGGCCTGATGCGTGAACGCGCCAAAAACCTGGCCCAGCGCATCGGTTCACCGGGGCAGTCGGGTGTGGCTGATGTCACTGACTTCAACCTGCTGCAAACCCTCAACCGCTTGTTCCCGCTGTTCCAGCACCTGGCCCGCCAGCGTCAGGTCCACCCCGAGCGGCTGTACATTGCACTGGCGCAAGCCTGCGGCGAACTGGTGACCTTTACCGATGAAGGCCACCTACCCCAGGAATACCCGGCCTACCAGCACGACAACCTGCGCGAGTCGTTCCAGATGCTGGAGCACACCCTACGCCGTGCCCTGGGCACCGTGCTGCAACCACGCGCGGTGTCGCTGCCGATTGTCGAGCAGCAGTACGGCGTGCGCAGCGCCGCATTGAACGACAAACGCCTGCTGGACAACGCCGAATTCATCCTCGCCGTGCGCGCCGAACTGCCCGCCGAGACCCTGCGTCAGCAACTGCCCAAGCAGATCAAGATCACCTCCACCGAAGGCCTGGAGCAACTGGTCAGCCTGCAACTGCCGGGCATCCCATTGCGGCCGCTGCCGGTGGCGCCGCGACACCTGCCGTTCCATGCCGGCTTCAGCTACTTCGAACTCGACCGCCATCACCCGGCCTGGCAAAGCCTGAGCAGCGGCAGCGGGTTCGGTTTCCATATTGCCGGTGAGTTCCCGGAACTGGAGTTGCAGTTCTGGGCGATCAGGAGTGAGAGAGATGACTAAGACCACACCAGATTCATGGCACCACGAGGAAGTCTCCGGCGCCATCGACTTTGCCGGCGAAACGATCACTGTTAACAGCCAAACACAATTGGCTGACCCTGAATACGACTTGCGCGGCGTGGCCTGGAACCCATTGTGCGATGCCGCCACGCCACTGATCGGCCTGGTCATCCGCCTTCGCCGTCTGGACCACCACGACGACGTGCCCGCGCTGTACCAAAGCGTCAGCAACCAGATCACCACGATCATGGAAGAAGTCAGCCAGCTCGACTACGACGCCGGCATGCTCAAGGCCTACTCCTACAGCCTGTGCCTGTTGATTGACGAGGTGGTCATGCGCACCACCTGGGGCCGGCTCTCCAGCTGGAGCGCACGCTCGTTGCTCAGCCAGTTCCACGGGGAAACCCAAGGCGGCGAAAAATTCTTCACCGTCATGAACAACATGATCCCCGAAGCCGCCCGGTACCAGCATGTATTGGAGTTCATGTACCAGTGCCTGATCTCCGGCCTCAAGGGCAAATACGGCGCCCATATCAAGGGCGATGACGAAATACAGAAGATCATCGACCAACTGCACGGCCTGTTGCGCCCCCTGCGCGGCGAGACGCCCAAGCGCCTGACCGACCCGCTGAAAAACGTCGCCCCGCGCAACTACCGGATCAAACGCGCCTGGCCGTTGTGGACGCCTTGGGCCATGGCCGCCGTCGTGCTGACGGTTGCCTACACGATCTACTCAATCCGCCTGAACACCATCACCCAGCAGGTGCTGGTGTCGCTGGAGCGGGTGCTTCACCTGTAACCGATTTTCAGCGCGCTCATCCCGAGCGCCTGCAAAGCCATGGCCGTAACGGCCATAACCTGCGGCCCTCAGGGGCCGTTCACTTGATCGCGACAAGGAGCTTGTCATGCCAACACCTGCGTACATCAGCATCCACGGCAAAAACCAGGGCCATATCACCAAAGGCGCCTTCACCGCCGATTCGGTGGGCAACGTTTATGTGGAAGGCCACGAAGACGAAATCCTCGCCCAGGAAATCGACCACCAGATCGCGGCGCCCACCGACCCGCAAAGCGGCCAGCCTTCGGGCCAGCGCGTGCATAAACCGCTGATCTTCACCAGCGCCTTGAGCAAAGCATCGCCCCTGCTCTACCAGGCCCTGGCCACCGGCGAAATGCTGCCGACCGTTGAAGTGAAGTGGTTCCGCACTTCGGGAGACGGCAAGCAGGAGCACTTCTTCACCACCAAGCTTGAGGATGCCACCGTCGTCGAAATCCACACCGTGCTGCCGCACGCCCAAGACGCCGACAACGAAAACTACACCCAACTGATCAAGACCAGCCTGTCTTACCGCAAGGTCAGCTGGAGTCATGTGGTGGCCGGCACCGAAGCCTCGGACGACTGGCGTAAACCGGCTGCAGCGGGCTGAGCGCGTCATATCCATCGTTCCGCCACTGTGTGTCATGCAGCGGCGGAATTTTCCTGAGTCAATGTTTATAAGGAGGCCCTATGCCTGCCGTTGTTCTGGTCGGTCACGACCATGACTGTCCTTTGTGTGGCCCCACCACGGTCGACACTGGTACTCGCAACGTAACCGTCAATGGTCGCGCCGTCGTCCGAGTTGGCGACACCCTTGGATGTGGCGCCGTCATCACCAGCGGCTCCCCCTCGATGATCATCAACGGAAAAGCCGTGGCCCGTGTCGGCGATACCACCGACCACGATGGCGAACTCGAAAACGGTGATAGCAGTTGGTTGATCGACTGACACTCACATACTTGAAATGGAGGCCCCATGCCCCGCCAAAGCGACCTGCGTTTTACCTTTGAACCCTTGAAGGGCGATCCATTCGAGGTGGTCTCGTTCACCCTTGATGAAGGCCTGTCCCAGCCCTTCAAACTGGAACTGGAGCTGGCCAGCCACAACGCCGCTGTCGACTTCAATCGGGTGCTCGATCTGGCGGGGCTATTCACCCTCTGGCGTGGAGAAACGCCGGTACGTTACGTTCATGGCCTGGTCAGCCTGTTCAGCCAGAGCGACACCGGCTTTCGCCGCACCCGCTACACCGCCGTAGTCGAGCCGACCCTGGCGCGTTTCAACCTGCGCTCCAACTGGCGCATCTTCCAGGCCCAGACCGTGCCCGACATCATCACCAGCATGCTGGCCGAGCAAAAGCTGACTGACATCCGCAGTGAAATCTGCTTCGAGCACCAACCCCGCGAATACTGCGTGCAGGCCGGCGAAACCGACCTCGACTTCATCGCCCGCCTCGCCGCCGAAGAAGGCCTGCTCTACACCTTCGAACACCGCGCCGACGGCCACACCCTCGTCCTCACCGACCGCGTCGGCGGGCTGGGCACCATCGGCACCCATACCGACTGCCCGGTGATCTACCAGGCCATGGGTGGCGGCGATGCTACGGAACCGGCACTGACCCGCTTCCACTACACCGAACAAGTGCGTACTGCGCGCCAGGTGCAGCGCGACTACACCTTCACCCACCCGCGCTACAACCAGCAGCACACCGCCACCGGCGACCAGGACCTGAACAACCAGCACAAGGACTACGAGCGCTACGACTATCCCGGCCGCTACAAGCGCGACATCGCCGGCAAGCCTTTCACCAAGACCCGCCTCGCCGCCCTGCGCAATGACGCCAAGCTGGCCCACCTGGAAGGTGATGACGCCCGCCTGCAGCCGGGGCTGGCGTTCGATCTCAGCGACCACCCGCGCGAGGACTTCAATGATCGCTGGCGCACCATCGCCATCACCCACGATGGCAAACAACACACCAGCCTGCAGGAAGAAGCCTTTGGCAGTGACAGCGGCACATCCTATGAACTGAAGGCCACAGCCATCCGCTGGACCTCCGACTGGAAGGCGCCGCTGTGTGACAAACCGTGCATTGACGGCCCACAGATCGCCACGGTGGTCGGGCCTCCGGGGGAAGAGATCTATTGCGATAAATGGGGGCGGGTCAAGGTGCAATTCCCGTGGGACCGCACTGATAAAAACAACGATCAGAGCTCATGCTGGATTCGTGTGGCTCAGGGTTGGGCCGGTGCGACTTGGGGTGCCATAGCCGTGCCGCGGGTGGGTCAGGAGCTGGTGATCAGCTACCTAAGCGGTGATCCTGACCAGCCTATCGCAACAGGCCGCACCTACCGCGAAACTAACCTGCCGCCGTATGAGCTGCCCAAGCACAAAACGCGGATGACCATCAAGAGCCGGACCCATAAGGGCGAAGGTTTCAACGAGCTGCGTTTTGAGGATGAGCTGGGGCAACAGGAAGTGTTTATCCATGCCGAGAAAGACAAGAACGTCCATATCAAGCACAACAACACAATCTATGTGGGCAACGATCGCAGTGAGAAGGTCGAGCATGACGAGCAGATAGAGATAGGTCACGACCGCAGTCGACAGGTGGGCAATGACGAACGGATAAGCATCGGACAGGATCAATACCACAATGTAGGTCGAGATCGAATACAGAGCTTCGGACGAGACCATCAGGTCACCATTGGCAAAGATCGGGTCGAAACCATAGGTAATGATCGCCACGATACGATTGCGGTGAATCACCACGTAGATATTGGTGGTAATGCCACGCAAGTCATACAGGGTTTCCAGCAAATCACTGCCGCCCAAGGTATAACCACCAAAACTACGACTTACCAGTTGCAAACCAGCGAAAGCCTCGTTCTACAAGGTCCCGGCGGCAGCATTACCTTAGACGCCAATGGAATCACCCTCAGCGGGATTGCCATTTTCTTGATGGGGCAGGTGCAACAAACTGCAACAGGCGCAGGAAATTCACTCGCATTGAATGGCAAACCCTCGGCTGGCGAACCGATCTGTATTGGTTGCTGGCTCAAAGCTGCTCGTGAGCGTAAAGCACTGGTGAAGGTGGACACATGATCCCTTTCGAACTTCTAAACTCTTTGAATAACGACCTGTACGGGAATGACACATCCGGTGCCCGTTACATTGTCGCATTGATTGATATGGCGACAATGCCCGAGGATACCCAGCGAAAACTAACCAACCTGGACATGCATTTACACCCGTTACTTCTTGCCCGCGGCTTTGAAAAGCTCAGGCCATTGGGCGCCCATCTAGTGAGCTCAAATGAAGCGACACGGATGGGCCACAGCGCCTTGTTCGACAAGCTTTCGCCCTACGACAGCAATGAAATCGTTGCATGGATTACCAGCACTGTGAGTCCCGAAGCTTTAGCACAACATCTGAGTCAGGCCACATTTGCCGACACTGAAAACGGTGAGCGGTATTTGCTGCGCTACTATGACAGCCATATCACCCCGACGCTGTTGCACCACGCTCCTGAGCAGTGGCGAGACTGGCTGCTTGCCCCCATCGTGTCCTGGTGGTTTCGAGGAGCGACATCGCATCACGAACAGTGGCACCGCATTCGCGGGCGAGCACAATCAATACCGATAGTTGCTGCACCCCGATTGTTGCTAAGTACTGAACTGTGGCGCTCGTTGGAAAGCGACTCTCTGCCTCATCGGCTCCTGCAAATACTTAGCAAAACATTTCCATCTTTATTCACTAGCCCGTGCCATGGCGTTCGTCTAGCGCTCATCGAATCGCTGCTGGCCAGGGGAAAGAGCCTTGGGTTAATTGAACATCACAACCTCATCGACTTCGTCATCCTCAATCTTCAAAACACCCCGGACCAATTGCAGGGCAATGCGAGCTGGCATTTGGCGCTTCAACAAAGCGTGAATGGCGAAGGACGCCTGAGCCGACTGTACCGCTATGGAGAACAACAACCATGAAAGATGCGAACGACCCTTTCGCCCTCATTGCCCAGCTAACTCAAAGCACTGAAGGCAATAGTCCCTGCGTCAGTTGCAAGCGGAGCGTGTCCATACTTGCGTTGCGCTATGCCGTCATCGGAAACAGCCAGACAGCATCAGGTCAACTGCTTGCACCACAACCTATAGGCGGGCCCGGTATAGCGCTGAAAAACTCGTGCTACACCGTGCGAGCTCTACGCGATGGATACCTCTATGTATTTATTGAGCGTGCCGCTGGCTGGGTGTGCGAGGGCGCCTATCAAACGTTCAACAGTGGCCTGTGCAAAGAATTGTGGCCCTCCAGCCCGGACAACTTGCCTTTTGGAGGTGTCCCAAACTTTGGTGATCACGTTGTTCGGATCAACGATCCAGAAGACATCAATGAAGCCCGACTGCTGTTCACACCCGACCCGTTGACCCCCCACATGCTCGCTGAAATCCGTACGCAAAAGCGTCTGCGGGACACCCTTCGCAAAGTTGACATCCGACAAATGATCCAAAGTTGCAGCAACGTCGAGCACATCATCGAGCCTGCTGCCCTCGAAAATAGCGTTGCAGACATTGTCGCGAAGACATCAGCGCCATTGACTGCCAACCTTTCCAGCCAGCTATTTATTGCGCCGCCGACCGACTTCGCCCCCCTAGAGGGTGTGGCAAGGCGCCTTCACGCCACAGCGACCCAAGCAAAGGGTTTTGCCGTAATACTCGACGATCCTATCGGGATTACTCAGGAGCTCAATGCCTGGCGCAACCAAAGCGTTGAGTCCCTTGAAATGTTCATGCGCAATACCGATGACGAAGGCATCGATAACAAACGCAAACACACGATCGGCTTTGCTATTGAAAACCTCAAGGTCACCCTGGCCGAACAAGCCGAGCAACGCTACGTCAATCACGCTAACTCCCTCGGCGTGAGGTATACCGATCGAGAGTATGCCACCAGCAACTTTCATATGGTCACTGCGTCGAGCGGCAGTTATCGCAGCTTTCGTAACCCGGCTGAGCAACGGCGCCAGGAGCAGCAAGATATTCAGAAAGCCCGAAGAGACAGCTGGGAAAAGGATTATGCGTCTTCGGTTGATGAAGTTCGGCTGCAAGCCTTCATGGCAGAGTTTCAAGTCGCCGTAAAACTGGCAGACGAGATCAAGGACAGGCGTGCGGAAGATCATCTGCACTGGCTCAAGAGCTCAGCCCTGCAAGAGGCATATTCCTACTACGATCGACGAGACTATAGCAATGGCTTGCTCTTTGAAGCACAAATAGGCGCGTCGGTTGCGGGCATGAATTGCACCGAAAAGGGCGATTCGCTGCTCGAAACTTGGAGCAATGCCGATAGCGTTACTCCAGAGAACTGGCTTTGGCGCGGGCTTGCTCAAAATCAAACTGCAGCCATCAGGCAAATCAACCTCGTGCTCGCCCAGCGCTCGCAAATACCGAATATTGATGGCAGCCAATTGCAAAGTCTGATCAAACCCCTGGCCGATATTTTCGACAAATCCAACGCGCTCGTCAGCGAAGCCAATCGCAATACGTCTGCCACGCCCATCAGGGTCAGCGGAGCAGTACTAATGATCAACACTTTCGGTACACGAATGCTGCAGAGCGGTATGGCTTCAACGTTGGACCGTCCGACCAACTCCGCTTTGGCTCTGGTATTCAAGGCACGGTTAGGAAAACTGGGAGAACAACTGCATTTCGAAAGCAGAGGCACACCACTCAGCCAAGGAGTAAAAGCGAAAATAGGCCTGGCCGCCAGTAAGGCCTTTAGCGACTCACTTACCGCAGGATCCACAAGCCCCATATTGGAAATTCGTCTGGGAACCACCCTAGCCTTGCTAGAGGTGTGGAACCTGAAGCTGAAGGCGGAAAAAACCGACAAGGGATCTCGGGAATACCTTGAGCTGATCGCGGCGATGCTCGCTGTGTCGGCAGCGGGGCTGGAACTGGGAGGGGTTGCGGTAGAACTTGCTGAACGTAGTGCTAATCCCGCAGTTAGTCAGGCCGGGCGGCTGATCGGCAGTAAGTTAAAGTTGATGGCGGGAGTGTTGGCTGGAGGAGCGGCGCTCGCGGGTATGTACTTTGACTTGGCCGATGCAAAAAAAGCCTTGGGGCGGAGCAACTATTCGTTAGCCACGGTTTACTTAGTACGTGCCTCAGCCCAAGTCAGTGCTGCATTTTTTTCTGGAGCCATCGGGATA
>NZ_JASLAW010000172.1 GCF_030147005.1 Pseudomonas sp. | reverse complement strand
CACTCAGGCGCTCAACGCGCAATTGCATGGCCAGGCGCAGCGCTTCGGTTTCCCCGGCGTTGGACACGAACCGCGTGTCGTCCAGGCGAATCAACGGCGCGCCGGCCTCGACGATCTGGCCTTCCTTGACGTACAGCTCGGCAACGATACCGCCTTCCAGGTTCTGGATTTTCTGCAACTTGGACGACGGAATCGCCTTGCCGTCGCCACGGGTGACCTCGTCGATTTCGGAGAAGCCCGCCCACACCACCAGGAACACAAAGAACGCGATGATCGCCCAGATGGTCAGGCGAATAACTCGCGGCGCATCTTCGATCAGCGCTTTGTTGACCTCGGGCAGGGGTTGGCCCTGCAGCGAGTCGGAACCTTTGAAGTAGCGCCCGACCGCGTTCTTGATGGAGTTAAGCGACACTGATCTGCCCCTTCTTCAACGCTTCCATGACCACGGCTTTCGGGCCGTCCGCGAGGATCTGCCCACGGTCGACGACCAGCAGGCGGTCTACCAGGGAAAGCAGCGAGGCCCGGTGCGTCACCAGTACCACGGTCTTGTTTTGCACCACGGCGTGCAGGCGTTGTTTCAAGCGTTCTTCACCGGTGTTGTCCATGGCGCTGGTGGGTTCGTCCAGCAGCAGGATGGGCGGGTTGAGCAGCAGGGCCCGGGCCAGGGCGACGTTCTGGCGCTGGCCGCCGGACAGGTTCTGCCCACGCTCGCCAACCTGCAGCTCATAGCCTTGCGGATGCAGGCGCGCGAATTCATGTACGCCGGCCAGTTCGGCGGCTTGCAGCACCATTTCATCTTCGACGTAGCGTGCACCGCTGACCAGATTGTCGCGCAGGGTGCCGGCCAGCAATTGGATATCCTGGGCGACATAGCCGATGTTGTGGCGCAGTTCGCTGACATCGATCTGGCGGACGTCCACGCCGTCCACCAGCAACGCGCCGGAGTCGGGCTGGTAAAGGCCGACGATCAATTTGGCGAGGGAGCTTTTGCCCGAACCGCTGCGGCCGATGATGCCGATTTTTTCCCCTGGCTTGATCAGCAGGTTGATGTTTTTCAGCGCCGGGTTCTGTTGGTTCGGATAAGTGAAGTTCAGCCCCCGGCACTCGATGGCGCCCTGCAGGGTGCGGCGGCTCATGGGCCGCTCTTCGAAGTTGCGCTCCTGGGGCAGTTCCATCATCTGGTCCACCGAGGTCATGGTGACCTTGGCTTGCTGGTAGCGCGTGAGCAGGCCCGACAGCGAGGCCAGCGGGCTCAACGCGCGGCCACTGAGCATGTAGCAGGCAATCAGGCCGCCCATGCTCAGGTTGCCGTCGATGATCTGGTACACGCCGAATACGATCATGATCACGCCGGCCAGTTGCTGGATCAGCAGAGTCATGTTCATCGACAAGCCCGACAGCAACTTCACCCGCAGTTCGAGCCGGCTCAAGGTGCCGATGGTTTGTTCCCAGCCGTACTGGCGCTCGCTCTCGGCGTTGTTGACCTTGACCGCATCCAGCCCGGCGAGTGTTTCGATCAGGCTCGACTGACGCTCGGCGGCCAGTGCCATGGTGCGCTCCATGGTCGCGACCAAAGGTTTTTGCAGGGCATAGCCGATCCCCAGGGCAATCGGGAACGCCAGCACCGGAATCCACACCAAATGGCCACCGAGCAGGGCGATTACCAGGAAGATCAGCAGCGTGAACGGCAGGTCGATCAGGCTGGTGAGGGTCAGCGATGCGAGGAAGTCGCGCAGGCTCTGAAACTCATGGATGTTCTGCGCAAAGCTGCCGACCCGCGCCGGGCGGTACTTCATCGACATGCCGACGATGCGCTCGAACAGCGTGGCAGAGATGATCAGGTCGGTTTTTTTCCCCGCCAGGTCCAGGCACAGACTGCGCAGGCTTTTGAGCACCAGGTCGAACAGATACGCGCCGCAGATACCCACGGCCAGCACCCACAGCGTGGCGGTGGCCTGGTTCGGTACCACGCGGTCGTACACGTTCATCACGAACAGCGGCGCGGCCATGGCGATGATGTTGATCAGGAAGCTGGCGGCGATGGCGTCGGTATACAGCCAGCGCGAACGCTTGAGCGTGTCACGAAACCACGACCGTGCCCGAGGAATCAGGGTGCCGTGGTTAACGTCGAACTTGTGCTGCGGCTGGGCAAAGAAGACTTTGCCGGTGTAGTCGTCGGCCAGCAGCTCGCGCTTGATCAGCACCTCACCGCCATCGCTTTCGCTGAGCAGCACCCGCGCCTGATCGTCGCCTTCCCAGCCGACCAGCACAGTACTGCGCCCGTCCTTGAGCAGCAGCAGCGCCGGTAACGCGATGGCCGGGATCTGCTCGAGCTTGCGTTGCAGCAGCCGGCCCTGCAGCCCGGCACGTGCGGCGGCGCGCGACAGCAACTCGGCGCTCAAACGCTGCGAAGGCAGCGGCAGGCCGGTGGTGAGCATGGCGGCGCTGGCCGGTTTCTGATGCAGGGCGCAGAGTGCCAACAACCCGTCGAGTAACGGATCGTCGTGCAGCGTGCGTGGATCATGACTGAGATGAACTCGACTGACTTCGGATTCCACGCGGGGCACTCTCGACTAACAGATGGGGCTATGGGGTGACTCAGTTCATTCCAGGCAGCTGGACTTTGGGCTTCACATCGTTTTGCACGATGGAGGCCATTGGAGCGACTACGCCTTGGCTTTTGAGCAATTCGCCCATGGTCGCCTTGATTCGGTACTGAGTAAATAACTGAATGTTCTTGATTTCTTCCAGGCGACGCGAAGCGGTGAACAATTCGTTCTCGCTGTCGAGCAAGTCCAGCAGGGTACGTTGGCCCAGGCTGAACTGTTGCTGGTAGGACGTGCGCACGCGGGTGCTGTGGTCCACGTATTGCTGGGCCACCGGCAGTTGCGCGTTGGCGTTGTTCAGGGCGTTCCAGGCCAGGCCCAGTTCTTCATTGAGCTGGCGCAAGGCGTTGTTGCGGATGTCCAGGGCCTGGTTGGCCTGATACGACTTCGACTGCAGGTCGGCCTTGTTGCTGCCGCCGGCAAACAGGTTGAAGCGCATGCGCACCATGGCTTCCCAGCCGTTGCTGTGGTTGGCATCGCCGGAGACGTTGTTGTCGGCATTGGTGCCCAGCTCGGCGTCAAAGCGTGGGTAGAAGCTGGACTTGGCGGCCGCGTATTGCTGCTCGGCGGCGGAGATGTCCGATTCGGCCGAGCGCAGCACCGGGCTGTTGTCGAGCATCTGGCGACGCGCTTCATTCAGGTCGGCCGGAAGCATGGCCATGAACGGCGCCGGGCGCTCGAGTTGGTCGGGCATCTGGCCAACGGCGCTGAGGTAGTTGGTTTGCGCATCCGCAAGGTTGGTCTGCTCGGTGATCAGGTTGTTACGGGCCTGGGCCAGCCGCGCTTCGGCCTGATCCTGGTCGGCGCCGTTACCGACGCCGCGCTGGGTACGCAACTTGATCTGATCGTAAATACGTTCGTGGTTGCGCAGGTTGTCTTCGGCCAGGCGCACGAACTCACGACGGGTCAGCACTTCCAGGTACACCTGGGCGACGGTCAACCCGGTGCGCTCGGACGTACCGAGCAACGAGTAGGCGCGGGAATTGACGTTGGCTTGTTGACGACCGACTTCGCTGGACGTGGCGAAACCGTCAAAAATCATTTGTTGCAGGCGCAGGCTGGATTCGCCGCGATTGAGCGTTTCCCAGTGGTTGCCGCCCGCGCCGTTGGTGGCGCGAGTGGACGCGTTGTCGGTGCCGGCACGGCCATAACCGGCATTCAAATCGACACGCGGCAGGTAACCGCCCTGCGCCGCACGCAGTTGGTAATCGGCGGCAATGCGGCTGTTCACACCGGCCTGAATTTCAGGGTGCACATCCAACGCCTGTTGCATGGCTTGGGGCAGTGTTTGGGCTTGGACGAAACTGGCGGCGAAGACGAACGGTATTGCCTTGAGCAGGTGCAGACGCATTAAAAAATTCCCCAGGACTTCTTGTCTCAAATCACAGCGATTGGCGCCGCCGCGTCGAATAATGGCTAGCGTAATGACCGTACGTCGGAAAGTTCAAAAAGCGGAACTGCTTCATACATGTAGGACGGTTCGCCGCATAAATATCAATGTGACATTACGGGGGCGATTGTTTAGGATGGCGGCGATAAGGTCAATAGTTTGGCATAAACTAGATAACTTAAAAATTAAGCCAATAATTTGACGTCAGTAATCACTCAACCTACGCCCCCTCCAGTTTGGCCCTCCCCTTTGAGCGGCCACATGGAATTATCACAAACGGATCGCCGGAGAAATATTTAATGAGCAATGTTGTTGCCATCGTCAAAAGCATTGTTGGCCAAGTGTTCGTTATTTCTCCGGAAGGGACACGCCGTGTTCTGGTTGAGGGTGATCGCCTGTTCGCGGGCGACCAGATTGACACAGGCCTGTCGGGCGCGGTGAGCCTGGAGCTGGCTGATGGGCGCACCCTTGACCTTGGGCGCGAAACCCAGTGGAGCGCCGACATGCCGGACTCCGCTGCGGACCTCGCCGCTGCCACCGAACAGGCCGCGCCGTCGGTTGCCGAACTGCAGCAAGCCATCGCCGCCGGCGCCGACCCGACCACCGAGCTGGAAGCCACTGCCGCCGGCGCAACCGCTGCCGGTAATGGCGCCGCGGGCGGGGGCCACAGCTTTGTGGTGCTGGACGCAACCGCCGGGCGTGTCGACCCGACCATCGGCTTCCCCACCGCCCCCATCGGCCAGGGCACCTCAACACTGAACACTTTTACCGGTGCCCAGGGTTCTACCGGCAACGGCAACCTGGCGCTGCAGCCTTCGACCCTGAGCCTGAGCGCGACCCCAAGCATCACCGAAGCCGGGGGCGTGCTGACTTACACCGCCACCGTGACCCAAGCCTCCACCAGCGACTTGACCGTCACCTTGTCCAACGGCGCGGTCATTACCATCCCGTCCGGCCAACTGACCGGCACTGTTAACGTGCCCCTGGCGCCTAACGACAGCCCGTACATCGACGCCGGCCAGATCAGCGTCACCGTCACAGGCACCACCGGCGGCAACAACCTGGTGCTGACTCTCGACCCTAACCCGGCCGTGACGCAGATCACCGACACCATCGACACCACCACCGTCACCCTGACGGCGGGTTCGAGCGTGACCGAAGGCGGCCAGATCACTTACACCGCGACGCTGACCAACCCGGCGCAAACGCCGGTGAGCGTTACGTTGAGCAATGGTTCGGTGATCACCATTAAAGCGGGCGAGTCTGTGGGCACCGTTGTGGTCAATACCCCGGCCAACGATGTGTACGTCAACGGC
>NZ_JASLAW010000158.1 GCF_030147005.1 Pseudomonas sp. | reverse complement strand
GCTTGCCCTAATGCCAGTCAGTTAAGACAGAACCGGTCACTGTGGCGAGGGAGCTTGCTTCCGCTGGACTGCGTAGCAGTCCCATTTTTGGGGCCGCTTCGCGCCCCAACGGGAGCAAGCTCCCTCGCCACAGGTCGCAGGTTTTTCTGCTTTAGCGCTTAACTGACCGGCATTAGGGCTTGCCCCCTTCCACTTTTTTTCGCCCGGTAAAAATCTCTGTCAGCCAATTCTGAACAATTGTTCTGAATTGCACTTCCCGCTACTGCGCTAAGGGATAGTTCCCACAGGAAAGCTAGGTCGGGCCCCGAGACGCCGACACCCTGATGCCCATCGCTCAGGATCACCCATCGTTGCAGCTTTCCTTGTAAGGAAGCCGACGACATGTTGCCAACCCATCCACTCAGTGCCTCAGGCCGGCTGCGGCTGCTCATCGGAGCGGCTCTGTGCAGCCAATTGCTGATGCCCGCCTGTGCCGTGGCCGACCCCGCCTATGACGCCCTGATCATCCAGGCCCGCAACGGTCACTTCACGCCCGCTCTGACCCAACTTCGCCAACTGTCCGCCGAGCGCCAGACGCCGGGCCAGATCAGTGATCACCTGGTCATTGCCGGTTGGGCCGGGCAGGACGCCGAAGTGTTGAAGGTGTATGAGGCACAAGGCAAGCACCGCAACCTGACCACCCAGGCACTGGCCACGGTGGCCCGCACCTATCGTAATCAAAAGCAGTGGGCCCAGGCCGAGGCGGTCTATCGCCAGGCGTTGTTGCGTGAACCGAATAATATCGACCTGCAACTGGGCCTGGCGCTCACCCAGGCCGATGGCGGCAAAGCCAACGAGGCGGTGCAACGCTTGCGCACACTGGTGGCCGCGCAACCCAATGACCCCAACCGCCGCATGGCCCTGGGCTACGCGCTGACCCGCGCCGGCCTGAACTACGACGCGCTGTTCGAGTTCGACCAAGCCTTTACTCGCGCTGGCGACAAGCCGGAAGTCGTGCGCGAATACATCGTCGCCCTGCAAAAAGCCCGCCTGCCGGAACCCGCGCTGCGCCTGTCGGCCAAGCACCCGGGCCTGGTGGACGCGGTGACCCAGCGCCGCCTTGAAGGCGACCTGGCCGCCGAGCGCGTGCGCATCGCCGAGTTCGCCACGCGCACGGAGAAGGAACGCTATGTCGTCGCTGATCGAGCCCTGCAGGATTACCACAGACTGATCAGCCGCTGGGCCCAGGACGCTACTGCCCGCGACGATATCGTGGGCTGGCGCATCGACCGCCTGGGTGCGCTCAAAGCACGGGCGCGCACGGCCGAGGTGATCCGCGAGTACGACACCCTCACGGCCGAGGGCGTGCGGTTGCCGACCTACGCCGTGCGCTGGGTGGCCGCGTCCTACCTTGACCAGCGCCAGCCGGAAAAAGCCGCGCCCTTGTATCGCCAGGCGCTGACCGCCGCGGACGCCGATGTCGGTGATCATGTCAAAGACAGCACCGCGTTGTTCTACGCCTTGTTGGAAAACGACCAGGTGGGTGAGGCGCGTGCTGTCGCCACGCAGCTGGCCAGCACCGAAAAACCCCGGGTAGAACTCAAGGGCCTGCCCATCGGCAACCCTAACGACGAATGGATGGACGTCCAGCAACTGGCAGCGCAGGCCGCCACGTATGGCGCTGACCTGGATGCCAGCGAACAAAGCCTGGAAGGCTTGGGGAGCAAAGCCCCGGGCAGCATTGGTGTGCGTTTGGCACAGGCAGAAATGTACCGTGCGCGGGAATGGCCAAGGCGCGCTGAAGAGTCCCTCAAAGAGACTGAAAACCAGAGCCCCCGTGACATCGGCGTGGAAATGTCCCAAGGCTTTACCGCACTGGACCTGCAGGAATGGCGGCAACTCGACCTGCTCACCGATGACGTCGTCGCGCGTGCCCCGGACAACCGCCAGGTACAGCGCCTCAAGCGCCTGCGCGATGTTCACGATATGGCTGAAGTGCGGGTGGAAGCCTACACCGGTAAAAGCTTCGGAGGCGGCAACAACCAAGAAGCTGGCGCGGTGTCGGGTAGCCGTGACTGGGGCATAGAAAGTGTGATCTACACGCCGCCCATCGACGAAGACTGGCGCCTGTTCGCCGGCGTCGGCTATGGCACTGCCGACTTTGCCGAAGGCACCGGCCATCATCGCTGGCAGCGCGTAGGCGTGGAGCGGCGTACCCGCGACATGACCATCGAAGCCGAAGTGTCCAACCATTCCTATGGCGATGGCGCCAAACAAGGCGCAAGCGTGTCGATTGCCCGCGATATCAACGATCATTGGCAGTACGGCGCCAGCCTTGGCTACCTCCTGAGCACCACACCGCTGCGGGCGTTGAATGAAGGCATCACCGCCAACGGCGGCAGCGGCTTTCTGCGCTGGCGCGCCAACGAAAGCCGCGAGTGGAAACTGGCCGTCAGCCCCTCCCACTTCAGTGACGGTAACGACCGCGTCGAAGCCTTGCTCACTGGCCGCGAAGGCATCTACAGCTCGCCGAAAGTCCAAGTGGAGCTGGGCCTGGAAGTCGGCGCCAGCCGCAACAGCAAGGAAGACACGATCTACTTCAACCCCAAGTCCGACTTCAGCGTGTTGCCCACCGTTACAGTCAACCATGTGCTCTATCACCGCTACGAAACCCAGTGGAGTCAACAGTTCCAGCTTGGTGCGGGTACCTACAGCCAGAAGGATTATTCCACTGGCGGCGTCGGTTTGATCGGCTATGGCCAGCGCTTTCGCTGGAATGACGTACTGGAAGCCGGCGCCAACCTGAGTCTGGTCAGCCGACCTTATGACGGAGAGCGCGAGCGCGACCTGCGCCTGCTCCTCGACCTCACTTACCGTTTCTAAAAGAGCCTGACCATGACCTTCCTCAGCCGTTGTTTTTTGGTTCTGGGTGTAATGCTGGCTGCCGCCTGTGCCCAGCAACCCGCGCCATTCGTCCCACCTGCCGAGCGGCCGACACTGGCCAGCGAAGCGCCGTGGCCGAAGAACCATTTCCTGGGCATCGCCTACCACGACGTCTCGGATAAGGATCCAGACCAGGCCGTGGTGGCGGTGCGTACCGAACGTTTGATCGAGCAGTTGGCCTGGTTGCGTGAGAACGGTTACCAGGCGGTCAGCGTGAATCAGGTCCTCGCCGCACGCCGAGGTGGGCCGACACTGCCACCCAAAGCCGTGATGCTCAGCTTCGACGACGGCTACGCAAGCTTCTACACCCGCGTGATGCCTATTCTGCGGGCTTACAATTGGCCGGCTGTGCTGGCGCCGGTCGGCAGTTGGATCGACACCCCGCTGAACCAGCCGGTGGACTTTGCCGGTACGCCGCGCCCGCGGGGAGACTTCCTGACCTGGCAGCAGATCCGTGAAGTGTCCCAGTCGGGACTGGTGGAAATCGCCGCCCATACCGACGCCAATCACAAAGGCGTACTCGCCAACCCCCAGGGCAATCTCGAGCCGGCCGCCACCACGCGTCGCTTTGACCCGGCGACCCAGCGCTATGAAACCGAAGCGCAGTTCAAGGCGCGGATGCGCGCTGACGTGGCGGCGATCTCCAACAAGATCAAAACCGTCACCGGCAAGGCGCCTCGCGTATGGGTATGGCCATACGGTGCGGCCGACGGCACCACGTTGGCCGTGGTGGGGGAGCACGGCTATGAGATGGCGCTGACCCTGGACGACGGTCTGGATGATTCGAACAAGCTGATGAACAGCCCGCGCTTTCTGGTGGCGTCCGACCCGGACGGCGAACACTTCGCCAGCAGCCTGGTCGCGGTGCAGGCCAAGGCGCCGCTGCGCGTGATGCATGTGGACCTGGATCACGTCTATGACCCCGACCCGGCCCAACAGGCGCGCAACCTCGACGTGCTGGTTCAGCGCGTGGTGGACATGGGCGCCGTCACCGTATTCCTGCAAGCCTACGCCGACCCCAAGGGCGACGGCCTGGTGCATTCGCTGTACTTCCCCAACCGCCACTTGCCGATGCGTGCCGACCTGTTCAACCGCGTCTCCTGGCAGTTGCATACCCGTGCCCGCGCCAGTGTGTTCGCATGGATGCCGGTGCTCAGCTTCGCCCTCGACTCCAAGCTGCCGCGGGTTACCCGTTGGGACCCGCAGACCGGCAAGGTGGCGCCCGATCCCGATCAATATCAGCGCCTGTCGCCTTTTGACCCGAAAGTGCGGCAGGTCATCGGCGAGATCTACGAAGACCTCGCACGCACCAGCAACAGCGGCATTGATGGCGTGCTGTATCACGATGACGCGGTGCTCAGCGACTTTGAAGATGCCAGCCCCGCAGCCCTCAAGGCCTACGCTGCCCAGGGCCTGCCGGACAACATCGCCGCGCTGCGCGCCGACCCCGCAGTAATGCAGCGCTGGACCCGCTTCAAGAGCCGCTACTTGATCGACTTCACCCACGAGTTGACCGGTAAGTTCCGCGCCATACGCGGCCCGCAGATCTTGACCGCACGCAATATCTTTGCCGAACCGATGCTCAACCCGGCCAGCGAAGCCTGGTTCGCACAGAACCTCGATGACTTCCTCCAGGCCTACGACTGGACTGCGCCCATGGCCATGCCGCTGATGGAAGGCCAGTCGCTGAAGAACTCCAATGCCTGGCTGGAAAAACTGGTGGCCACGGTCAAGGCGCGCCCCGGCGCCATGGAAAAAACCGTCTTCGAGTTGCAAGCCAAAGACTGGCGCACCAAAGCCGCGCCGGATATCAGCGCTGAGCAACTGGCGCAATGGATGGGTGTGCTTAAACGCCAGGGCGTGACGAGTTTCGGCTACTACCCGGACAACTTCCTGGAAAACTCCCCGGACTTGAAGACGATTCGCCCGGCCCTTTCCAACCAGTGGAACCCTTGATCATGTTCGACAGAATCCTGGCTATATTCGTGCTGGCGCTGGTGTTGGGCTTGCCCCTGGGCCTGATCTTCCTGGTGACCGGCCAGTTCCTGATGGACTTCGTGTTCTTCTACCCGTTGTTTATGTCTGCCCTGTGGATCGCCGGCGGCCTGTATTTCTGGTTGCACTGGGAGCGCCATTGGCCGTGGGAAGCGGATACACCCGCGCCGACCCTGGCCGGCAACCCGCTGATCTCGATCATCATCCCTTGCTACAACGAAGGCGATAACGTCGCCGACACCATGGCGGCGGCATTGGCCCAGGTGTACCCGAACATCGAAGTGATCGCGGTCAACGACGGCTCCAGCGACAACACCGCTGCGGTGCTCGACGCGTTGGCGCTGCAACACTCGCGCCTGCGGGTGCTGCACCTGGCGCAGAACCAGGGCAAGGCCGTGGCCCTGCGCATGGGCGCCGTGGCTGCGCGCAGCGAATACCTGGTGTGCATCGATGGCGACGCCTTGCTCGACAAAAACGCCGCCGCCTATATGGTCGCGCCGATGCTCGACAACCCACGCCTGGGCGCGGTGACCGGCAACCCGCGTGTGCGCACACGCTCGACCCTGATCGGGCGGGTTCAAGTGGGCGAGTTCTCCTCGATCATCGGCCTGATCAAGCGTACCCAGCGCGTGTTCGGGCGCATCTTCACCGTGTCGGGCGTGGTGGTGGCGTTCCGTAAAAAGGCGCTGGACCGCATCGATTATTGGAGCACCGACATGATCACCGAAGACATTGATGTCAGTTGGAAGCTGCAACTGGATCACTGGGCGATCTTCTACGAGCCGCGCGCGCTGTGCTGGATCCTCATGCCCGAAACCGTCGGTGGCCTGTGGAAACAGCGCCTGCGCTGGGCCCAGGGCGGTGCCGAAGTGTTGTTCAAGAATATCCGCGGCATCTGGAAATGGCGCCATCGCTACCTGTGGCCGCTGCTGTTCGAATACTGCCTGTCCACCGGCTGGGCTTTCACCTTCCTGCTCTCGGTGTGTTTCTGGGGCCTGGGTAAATTCATGGTGTTGCCGCAGGCGATTACCGTCGACTCCCTGGTGCCACCGGCGTTTACCGGGCTGGTGCTGGCGATGGTGTGCCTGCTGCAGTTCGCGGTGAGCATCCTGATCGACCGGCGTTACGAAAAAGACCTGTGGAAAACCCTGTTCTGGACCGTGTGGTACCCGATGGTTTTCTGGCTGGTGAGCCTGTTCACCACGCTGGTCAGCTTTCCCAAGGTGTTGTTCAACCAGCACCAGAAACGCGCACGCTGGGTCAGCCCGGATCGTGGCATCAAACCAGCCCAAGAGGAGGCGTGACGATGAAACTGGTCAGAACCCGCCAGAACCTGGCGATGTGGATCATCGATGTATTGCTCACCCTGCTGGCCTGGGGCGGCCTGGTCTGGCTGCTGGCCAGGGGCATGAGCGCCATGCTCGAAACCCACGGCGGCCCGCGCCTGGAGGCGCCGATCTTCGCGGCGCTCAACACCCTGCAGGTCTACCTGTGGATCGCCTTGTTCAATGCGTTGATCCTGATCAGCTGGGCGCGCTACCAGCAACGCAAAGGCCGCAAATTCGCCCAGCGTCGCGCCGAGGCAAATGCGCTGAGCGACCAGCACCTGAGTGAAAGCTTCAACCTGGGCGAGGGCGATCTGGAACAACTGCGCCGTCCTGGCGTGCTGGTGATCCACAACGATGAAGAGGGCGGCGTGGGCGCAGTGAAATCCCACGTGTCCCGCGATGTGGAGCGCCCTGGCCTGGCCCTGGTGCCCGGCCCTGAAAAAGACAAAGGCATCGGCTGATCACCCCGCTGTAGGAGCGAGCTTGTTCGCGAAAAACGTCAACGATAACCCGTGCTTTCTGAATAAACGCGGCGCCTGTGAGTTTTTCGCGAGCAAGCTCGCTCCTACAACTAGTGCTTGCCCCCTCCCATCTGTCTGAGCTCCAGCAATATGGCAGCGGTTCAAAGACTCTGACGTAATTTGGATAAATGGGATCCAAATCACAAAACCGCCGCGAACTTTCTTCCCCTCCCCGGTACTAACCCTAACTCGACGACACTTGATGGCTAAATGATGGCTGCCAATGCCCCGTCAGTCGAATCACCATCGAAACAGTTGCCGCCGGTCGGATTAAACGTCTCAGCAATCCGGCCGCGATCTGTTCGATAATTATTTTTTGTTACTAATCATTAGGTTAGCCCGAAACCAAGCTCGAACACCCTGCAACCCCAACGTCTTGGACTGCCGGGAGTTCGATGTTAGCGTGCCGGCCTTTGATTTTCGACGGATCGAACATGCCTCTGCCAATGCCACGGACTCGGTTTCTTCTATGCACTCTCCTGCTCACGTGCCTGAGCCTGGACATTGCATTCGCTGCCCCCACGCCCGGCGACCAGGACCTGATCCGCGATCGGCAGAACCGCCTGCTCGAAGAGCAACAGCGGCGCCTTGAAGAGCTCAAGGATCTGCCCGGCAAAGCGGCCAAACCCGAGGCGCCCACCGCGCCCGCCGACACCCGCTGCTTCCCGATCAAGGACATCGAGCTCAAAGGCGCCGACAGCCTGCCGGCCACCGAGCGCGAGCGTCTGCTCAAGCCTTATATCGGCCAGTGCCTGGGCGTGTCCCAACTCAACGACCTGCTCAAGGCCATCACCGACTACTACCTCGGCAAAGGCCGCGTCACCAGCCGCGCCTACCTGCCGCAGCAAGACCTTTCCACCGGCCACCTGCAAGTGCTGGTGGTGGAAGGCAAGCTCGAAGCCTTGCGCAGCGCCGAAGGCAGCACCGTGACCGAGCGCGAACTGGCCATGGCGTTTCCCGGCAAGGTCGGCGAAGCGCTGAACCTGCGCGAAATCGAGCAACTGGTGGACCAGCTCAACCGCCTGCCGTCCAAACAGGCGCAGATGGAATTGACCCCCGGCAGCCAGGTGGGCGGCAGCGACGTGGTGGTCAAGAACACCGCGCAAAAGCCCTGGCGCGCCAGCCTGTCGCGCAATAACGACGGGCAGAAAAGTACCGGCGAACAGCAATGGGGCGCCGGCCTTGAATGGGACAGCCCGCTGGGCCTGGGTGATCAGTTGATTCTGCGCGGTGGCCATGACGCCATCAGCGACCACCAGAAAACCTCGAAAATCAGCATGCTCTACTACAACGTGCCGTGGGGCTGGTGGAACTTCAGCTACACCTACAGCGAGAGCGACTACCGCACTTTTGGCACAACCGACAGCGCCAAATTCAAGCTCAATGGCGACAACGAGAACCATCAGCTGCGCGCCGAGCGGGTGATCCATCGCGACGACGTGAGCAAGACCTCGGTGAACATCGGCCTGGCCCATCTGCGTACCAACAACTACGTGCTGGATGCGCGCACCGCGTCCAGCAGCAACCGCCTCAGCGAACTGCAACTGGGCATTAACCACGGTCGGCGCATCGGCAGTGCCTTCGTCAACCTGGACCTGGGCATGCAAAGCGGCATTGGCTTGCTCGATGCCCAGTCGCAGGAGGAGCGCGACGAGTTCGGCCGCCGTCAGCCGAACTCGCGCTACCGCAAATACACCGCCACCGTCAGCTACCTGCAACCCTTCAGCCTGTGGGGCGAGTCGTTCAGCTTCAGCAGCCTGGCCACCGGCCAACGCAGTGAAGACCCGCTGTTCTCGCCCCAGCGCGTGAGCCTCGGCGGCTCGGCCTCGGTGCGCGGTTTCAAGGACCAGTTGCTGACCGGCGACAGCGGCGGCTACTGGCGCAACGAAGTGCGCTGGGCGCGCCCGGTGACCCTCGACTGGATGCGTCCGGCCTTCTTCGAATACGGCGCCAGCGTCGGCTACGACCAGGGCGTGATCCGCAACGACCGCTACAACAACAACGCTCACGGCCGGGTTTCCAGCAACTCCCTGGAGCTGTTCGCCCGTGGCAAAAACGTCAGCACCAGCGTGACCTTTGCCCACTCGCTGGAAAGACCCGGAGTAGTCACCGAGCGCGAAGCACCGATCTACTTCCGCCTGGATTTCTTCCTGTAATTCAACGTTGCGCCGCAGCGAGAAACTGAAAATGGACGTTCGACAATTTGCCTTCCTGGCCCGCCAACCTTCTGCCGCCCTGAAGCCGCGAAACGCGTTCTTCGGTTTGCCCAAGCGCGGGTTGGCGCTGATCCTCGCCAACGCGCTGTTCTGGCAGCCGCTGCTGGCCCAGGCCGAGGGCATTGTGGTCAGCGCGCCGGGCACTACCGTGGGCGCGGCGGGCAATGGTGTGCCGGTGGTGAACATCGCCACGCCGAACGGCGCGGGTCTGTCCCATAACCAGTTCAAGGACTACAACGTCGGCCCTAACGGCGTGATCCTCAACAACGCCAACGGCGCGCTGCAAAATACCCAACTGGGCGGGATCATTGTTGGCAACCCCAACCTCAAGGGCGGCGCGGCCAGCGTCATCCTCAACGAAGTCAACGGCGGCAGCGCCAGCCAGTTGCGCGGCTATACCGAAGTGGCGGGGCAGTCGGCCAAGGTCATCGTCGCCAACCCGTACGGTGTTACTTGCAGCGGTTGCGGCTTTATCAACACGCCCAACGTCACCCTGACCACCGGCAAACCCATCATCGACCCGACCGGCCAGCTGAAAAGCTACCAAGTTGATGGCGGCGCGGTGACCATCGACGGCGAAGGCTTGAACGCCAGCAACGTCGAGCGCTTCGACATCATCACCCGCTCGGCCAAGATCAACGCACAAATCAATGCCCGCGAACTCAACGTGATCGCCGGGCGTAACGACGTCGATGCACAAAGCCTGAAAACCACCGCCCGCGCCGATGACGGCAGCGCCAAGCCCGAGCTGGCGATCGACTCGTCGGCCCTGGGCGGCATGTACGCCGGCGCGATCAAGCTGGTGGGCACCGAGGCCGGTGTGGGCGTGAAGCTCGACGGCACCCTGGCGGCCAGTGGTGGGGATATTCAGCTCGATGCCAATGGGCGCTTGAGCCTGGCTCAGACCGCCGCCAGCGGCGCGATCAATGTCAAAGCCGCCAGCCTTGACGCCCAGGGACCGCTGTATGCCGGTACCGCGCTGGATGTGCAAACCCAGGGCGATCTCAACAGTCGCAAAAGCCTGGCTGCACGTGACCGCATTGCACTGTCCAGCGGTGGGACGCTGACCAACGCAGACATCATCGAAGCCGGCGTCAACGCCGATAACACCCGCAACACCACCGGCGACGTCAGCCTGCGCGGCCAGGCCATCGACAACAACGGCGCCAGCGTGATCGCCAGCCGCAGCTTGAGCGTCGATACCCAAGCCTTGAACAACCAGGGCGGCACCCTCAGCGCCCGGCAAAGCACCCGCGTCACGGCGGCTGCCCTCGATAACCGCAACAACGGACGAGTCCTCGGCAACGCCGCGCTGGCTATCAGCGCCGGCGCGCTGCAGAACGGCCAGGGCGGATTGATCGCCAGTAACGGACCACTGACTGCCACCGTGGGCACTGTGCAAAATACCGGCGGCGAAATCTCCAGCCTGGACACTGCCACCCTGACGGTGACCACCCTGGACAACGTCGCGGGCCTGGTCACTGCGGGCAACGCGCTGAGCCTCAACGCCGGCACGCTCGACAACCAGAACGGGCGGGTCACCAGCCAGGGCGTTCTTCATCTCAGCGGAAATAAGCTGGACAACCGCCAGAAAGGCCTGGTCGCCAGCACCGGCGGCGTGCAGGTCGACGTCGCCAACATCGACAACCGCAACGGCGAGCTCTCCAGCCGTGCGGGCGTGGCGGTGAACGGCACGCAACTGGATAACAGCGATGGCGGCCTAGTGGTTGCCGGCACTGGCTTGAACCTGAACGTCGACCAATTGCTCAACCGCAACCAGGGCCTGATCAGCAGCGAAGGGCTGCTCACCGTGACCACGGGCACCCTGGTCAACCGTGGCGGCGCGCTCTCCAGCGCCGGCCCGCTGAGCATCGGCGCCCGTGACGCGGTGGACAACCAGGGCGGCCGCCTGGTGACGGACGGCACCCTGACCTTGACCAGCGCACGCGTCGACAACAGCCAACAAGGCACCCTCAGCGCGCGTGATGCTCTGCGCATCGACACTCGCGACCTGAACAACCAGCAAGGCGGCCAGGTGACCAGCGCCAGCGGCCTGACCCTTGAACTCAATCGCGGCCAATTCAACAACCAGGGCGGGCTGATCAACGGCCCGCTGTTGGTGCTCAACAACCTCAAGGACGTCAATAACCAGGGCGGCGAGATCTCCAGCAGCCAGGCGTTCACCCTCACGGCCGACAACCTCGACAACAGCGGCGGTAAAGTCCTCGGCAACACCACCCTGGCCCTGCGCATCGGCCAGGCCCTGACCAACGTCAAGGGCATGATTGCCGCCGCTGCGGTGGACGCACGCGCCGCCAGCCTGGACAACAGCGGCGGCACCCTCACCAGCCGTGGCGACACCGTGCTCAATGTGAGTGGCCCATTGACCAACCAGGCCCAGGGCCTGATCAACGCGGCCAACGGCCTGAGCATCAATACCGCGAGCCTGGATAACCAGGGCGGCTCCTTGATGGGCAGCGCTATTGCCGTGGACTTCGGCAGTGCAACCGGCGACCTCAATAACACCGGTGGCCTGATCACCACCGCCGGCAGCCTGAGCATCACTCACCTGCGCGACTTGAAGAACCAGGGGGGCGAACTCTCCAGCGCGCAAACCCTGACTCTCAGCGGTCGCACCCTCGACAACAGCGCGGGCAAGCTGATCAGCAATAACCTGCTGGTGCTCAACGCCGACGCACTGATCAACCAGAACGGGCTGATGTCCGGCTGGCAAGGCCTGAACGCGACTGCCGCAAGCCTGGACAACCGCAACGGCGGCACCCTGTCGAGCCGCTACGGCGACCTCAATGCCACGCTCACCGGCCGCCTGCTCAACAGCGGCGCGGGTGCGCTGGTCAGCCAGAAAGCGCTGACGGTCAGCGCCGCCGAGCTGGATAACAGCGACAAGGGCGTGCTTTCCAGCGCCGCCGAACAAACCCTCAACGTCTCCGGGCTGCTGAACAACGCCAACGGTGGCGCCATCGACAGCGGCACGGCCTTGAACCTGACCGCGCAGAACCTGGACAACAGCACCGGCACCATCAGCGGCGGCGCTGCCACCCGCCTGGACCTGCTGGCGACCTTGACGAACACCAACGGCAAGTTGGCCAGCGCTGGCCCGTTGCTGATCAGCCGTGCCGCGCAGATCGACAACCAGGGCGGCCAGCTCGCCAGCCAAAGCCTGTTGACGCTGCTGACCGGCGGCCTGGATAACCGCAATCGCGGCACGCTGGCGGCCAACGAGCGCATGAGCATCACCGCCAGCGGCCTGGTACAGAACGGCAATGACGGCTTGATCTACAGCCAGAACGCTGACCTCACGCTCAGCGCCAACCGTCTCGACAACGCCAGGGGTTCGGTGCAAAGCCAGGGCGCGCTGACCCTCGATGTGGTCGATGCAGTCGACAACCAGAGCGGCAAACTGATCGCCCAGGCCGGCGACCTGAATGTCAAAGCCGCGAGCCTCGACAACCGGGGCGGCACCCTCGCCAGCCTCCAGGCCTTGCTGCAAACCCGAGTCGTCAGCGTGCTGCGCAACGGCTACGACCTCGCCAACAATCGCCAGGGCGGCGTGATGCAGGGCCAGACCCTGGACCTGCAAGCCGGTGCCGTGGACAACTACGGCGGACGCATTTCCGCCCAGGCCGGCGACGGCCTGGTCACCACCGGCAACTTCGACAACCGCAACGGCGGGCTCTATGCCAAAGGCCTGATGCGCGTGGTCGGCCACGATTTCGATAACAGCGGCGACAACGATGGCCAGATTGCCGCCCGCCAGATCGACCTGGACCTCAGCGGCGCATTGAATAACCGCCTGGGCATCATCGAAAGCGAATCCACACTCAAGGTTCGCGCCGCCAGCCTGGACAACCAGACCGGTCGCCTGCGCGCACTGGGCAACAGCGGCACCACCGAGTTCGCCATTGGCGGGCTGTTCGACAACCGCAACGGCGTGCTGGAAACAGCCAACACCAACCTGACCCTGGACGCCGGCCGCCTGCAGAACCTCGGCGGCAACGTGCTGCATGTGGGCACCGGCACCTTCGGCATCGCGCCGCGCAATCTCAATGATGTGGGCGGCAGCCTGGTCACCCGTGGCGACCTGACCATCGCCCAGGACGCCTGGACCAACAGCAGCGTGATCCAGGCCGGGCAACTGACGGTCAACGTCAACAGCCTCGAACAGACCGCGACCGGTCAACTGCTCGGCGCCCGGCGCTTTATCGGCAGCGGTGGCAACTGGTCCACCAACGGCCTTATCGCCAGCGACGGCGACCTCGACCTGAGCTTGAGCGGCGCGCTGAACAGCAGCGGGCGCATCAGCAGCCTGGGCAAACTGAACCTGACCGCCGCCCAGGCCAACTTGAGTGACACCGCCAGCATCGCCGGCGGCGGCGTGACCCGCGCCACCCTCAGCGGCACCCTGAACAACCGTGGCCGCCTGACCTCGGCCACCGACCTGTTGATCGACGCAGGCGCGCTCAACAACTACGCCACCCTCGGCAGCGGGCAAACGCTCACGGTCACCACCGGCGCATTGCTCAACGACCACGGCCTGATCTTCAGCGGCGCCGACATGAGCCTGCGCGTGGCGTCGCTGAACAACAGCTACGGCGACGTCTACAGCATGGGCAACCTGAGTGTCGATCGCGACGGCAAGGGCGGCCTGGCCGACAGCATTATCAACAGCTCATCGAGCATGCAGAGTGATGGTGACCTGACCCTCACCGCCGCCACGATCAAGAATGAACGTGCGGTACTGACCGTCAACGATGCGGGTGTCTACAGCGCCTCGGCCACGGAAGGCACCTGCATCGAATACGTTAACGCCGGCGACTGCCATGCCGGTGGCACAGGGCGTAACTACGTGTGGGAAGTGGTGACCCGCGACAAACTGGAAGTGACCGCCGCCAGTGCCGGCTCGAGCATCACCTCCGGCCGCAACATGACCCTGGCCGGCGGCGACCTGCTCAACAGCAGCAGTTCGATAGCAGCCGGCGGCAACTTCACGGCGCGCCTGAACACCCTCGTCAACACGGGGATCGAAACCGGCGAGACCGAGACCTATCGGCTCTTTACCTCCGCGCGCACCGAACATCCACGTGCCTGGTTCAATGCCGCCAGCGCTCTGACCAACAAGTACTGGTACCAAAGCCCGAATTACACGCCCAACGACCTTGGCGGCCTGGAAGCGGCCGTGGCCAACTTTGTCGGCATCATGGAGAGCGAGCGCACCCAGTTCGGCAAGGTCACCAAAATCGCCAGCGATGATCAGCGTTACGCCGCCGTGATTCAGGCTGGCGGGGCGGTGGACGTCAAGGCGCAGGCCGGTATCGACAACAGCGTGGTGCGCCTTGGTTACACCTACATCGGGGCGGGTGCAAAAACCACCACTGGCGCGACCGGCGCCAGTGGCGCTGACGGTTACTCGACCCGCGTCACCCTCAACGCGCAATTGCCTCCGGACCTGGCCCAGCAGCAGATCAACCCACTGAGCTTGCCCGGCTTTACCTTGCCCAGCGGGCAGGGCGGCCTGTTCCGCCTCAGCGGCCAAAGCGCCAGCGCGCCGGCCAGTACCGGCCCGCAAGGCTGGACCCTGGGCGGCGGCAGCGTAGACCGGGCCCCGGTTTCCGGGCCGGTGGTAGCCGGCACCGGCACCTCGGCCGATGGTGTAACCATCAATCGCGTGCAAGGCCTGCCCGACAGCCAGTTCGTCTCCAACCCACAGAAATACCTGATCGAAACCAACCCGCAGTTGACCAATCTCGGCCAGTTCCTCAGTTCCGATTACATGCTGTCCAAGCTCGGCTACGACCCCGACCAGGCGCAAAAACGCCTGGGCGACGGCCTCTATGAACAGCGCCTGATCCAGCAAGCGGTCATTGCCCGCACCGGCCAGCGCTTCATCGACGGCCAAACCAGTGACACGGCGATGTTCAAGTACCTGATGGACAACGCCATCGGCAGCCGTCAGGCGCTCAATTTGTCTGTAGGTGTAAGCCTCACCGCCGAACAAGTCGCGGCCCTGACCCACGACATTGTGTGGATGGAAAACGCCACCGTCGCCGGCCAGCAAGTACTGGTGCCCGTGCTCTACCTGGCCCAGGCCAACAACCGCCTGGCGCCCAATGGCGCGTTGATCACCGGCAGCGACCTGAGCCTGGTCAGCGGCGCCGACCTCACCAACGTCGGCACCCTGCGCGCCACCAATAACCTGGCCGCCAGCGCCGGGCGCAACATGGTTAACAGTGGCCTGATCGCAGCGGGCAACCGTCTCGACCTGCTGGCCGGCAACAGCCTCACCAACCGCGCCGGCGGCATCATCAGCGGGCGCGACGTCAGCGTGGGTGCGGTAAATGGTGATGTGCTCAACGAACGCACGGTCACCAGCCACCAGAGCAGCAGCGGCTACCGCACCGAACGCAGCGACTTCGTCGACAACGCCGCGCGCATCGAAGCCGCCAACAGCCTGACCCTGCAAGCCGGTCGCGACGTCAACAGCACCGGCGGTGTACTCAAGAGTGGCGCCGACACCCGCATCCAGGCCGGGCGAGACGTGAACCTGGTCACCGCCGAGCAACGTAACGCCAATAGCGTCAGCACCTACTCACGCAGCAGCAACGTGGCCCAGTACGGCACCGTGGTAGAAGCCGGGCGAAACTTCCAGATTGTGGCGGCACGGGACATCAGCGCCATCGGCAGCCAGTTGAATGCAACGCGTGATCTGGCGTTGGTGGCCAAGGGCAATGTGAACCTGGCTTCGGCGGCGAATGAACAGCATTCGGCGTTTGATTCCAAGAAGGTGACCAGCAAAGAGGATCACGTTCAGCAGGTAGGCACCTCATTGGTGGCCGGCGAAAACCTCTCCCTGAGTGCAGGCAACGACCTCGCCGTCAGCGCCAGTCGCGCAAGCGCGGGCAAGGGAGCCTACCTCTATGCGGGCAATGATCTGACGCTGAACGCCGCCCAAGACAGCGACTACAGCTACTACCGCAAGACCAAGACCAGCAACGGCTTGCTCTCCAGCAGCCAGAAGACGCGCATCGACAGCAGTAACCAGATTACCCAACAGGGTTCCTCCATCAGCGCCGACACGGTGGTCGTGCGTGCCGGTCGAGACATTGGCACAAGCGCCAGTGACGTGGTGTCCACGAACGCCACCAGCCTGATTGCCGGGCGTAATGTGGTGATCGACGGGGCGACGGAAACCTTCGAGCAAAGCCATTCGTCCTCGACCAAAAAATCGGGCTTGATGAGCAGCGGTGGCATCGGCGTCACCCTGGGCTCAAGCAGCAACAAAAACACCCTTACCAGCAGCACCGAAACCACCCGGGCCAGCAACGTCGGCAGTGTGCTGGGCAGCGTGGACGTCCAGGCCGGTAAAGACCTGACCATTAGAGGTTCTGACGTAGTTGCCGGTAAGGACATCAGCCTGATTGGGCAAAATGTCAGCGTTCTGGCGTCCGAAAACAACAACCGCAGCGAACAGACGGCCAAAAGCAAAACCAGTGGTTTGACCCTGGCACTCTCCGGCACGGTGGGTAGCGCGGTGGACTCCGCTTACAAGACCGCCAAGCAAGCCAGGAACGAGGACGACGGCCGCCTCTCGGCGCTGCAAGGTGTGAAAGCGGGTTTGACGGGGGTGCAGGCGTGGCAAGCGGCGCAGCAGAATGGTGGTATGACCGGAGCTAATGCCGGGGAGTTTGTTGGCATCGCCATTTCGCTCGGCTCGCAAAAATCCAGCTCCAAACAGACGCAGGAGCAAACCCTCAGCCAGGGCAGTAACCTGACGGCCGGCAATAACCTCACCATCGTGGCGCAGGGGAATGGCACGCCGGGTGACGCGGGTGATATCCGCGTTCAAGGCAGCAAGCTCCAGGCCAGCAATGAAATGACGCTGGCTGCGGAGCGCGACATTCGCCTTGAGGCTGCGGCCAACAATCAAAAGCTCGATGGCAAAAGCAGCAGTGGCGGTGGTGCCATCGGTCTTAGCTTTGGGTTCAGTTCCAGTGGTGCGGGCCTGAGCATCTTTGCCAATGCGAATAAGGGCAGCGGCAACGAGAAAGGCACCGGTACAACTTGGACAGAAACGACATTGGATGCTGGCAAGCAAGTCAGTCTGATCAGTGGGCGCGACACCGTCCTTAAAGGCGCGCAGGTCAGTGCAGATCAGATTAAAGCCGCAGTCGGTCGCGACCTGGCGCTACAAAGTCTGCAAGACACCGACGACTACAAGTCCAAGCAAACAGATGTCAGCGGCGGCGCGAGTTTCACGATTGGCACCATGACGGGCAGCGGCTCGCTGAGCGTCAGCAAAAGCAAGATCGACTCCAACTATACAAGTGTGCAGGAGCAGACCGGCCTGTTCGGCGGCAAGGGCGGCTACCAGATCGATGTGGGCAACCATACCCAACTCGATGGCAGCGTGATCGCCAGCACGGCCACGCCGGACAAAAACCGCCTGAACACCGGCACCCTGGGCTGGAGCGTTTTAAAGAACAAGGCTGACTACACAAGCCAGTTGCAGAGCGCCAGCGTCAGCAGTGGCAATAATGGTGCCGAAGGCTTTGTCAGCAATATGCCGAGTGGCACGCTGGTCGCATTCAACCATGGCGACAGCGACAGCGGCACCACGTCCTCGGCCATTTCCAACGGCACCCTCAACATCCGCGACCCTGCCAACCAGCAGCAGGATGTTGCGACGCTGAGCCACGAAGTTGAACACGCCAACGGCGCCATCAGCCCCATCTTCGATAAGGAGAAAGAGCAGAAACGGCTGCGGCAGGTGCAGTTGATTGCGGATATTGGCACTCAGACGGTAGACATCGTTCGGACTCAGGGTCAGATCGATGCCGATAAAGAAGCGCGTGCTGAACTTGATAAGCGTGGCATCAAAGAGCCTGGAAAAGATGCCAAAAAAGAGGATGTCGACGCCTACAAGAAAAAACTGATCGCCACTGACGCTTATAAACGAATCATGGCCGACTACGGGGTCGGCGGTAATTACCCGCGTGTAGCACAGGCGGTGACAGCAGCATTGCAAGGGCTGGTGGGGGGCGATATTGGCTCCGCTATTGCGGGGGCGTCGTCTCCTTACTTGGCACAAGTGATCAAGAAAACCACCGGAGACAACGATGCGCTGAATACCATGGCGCATGCGGTATTGGGTGCCGTGGTGGCACAGGCCCAAGGCAACTCGGCGCTGGCAGGCGGTGCCGGGGCAGCGACGGGCGAATTGATCGCCCATCAACTGTACCCAAACACTAAAACGGCGGATCTGACGCAGGAGCAGAGAGAGACGGTGGTTGCGCTGTCCGGTTTGGCCGCTGGGCTGGCTGGGGGGATTGCAGGCGGTGACCTGAGTGGGGCAGTGACCGGCGCGCAAGCGGGCACTAATGCCGTCCAGAACAACTATCTGAGCAAGGCGCAGAAGGCTCAGAGAGACAAGGAAATGAGGGAGTGTCCGACGTTGGTCTGCAGTACAGGCACAGCAACGAAGTGGACAGCGATCGACATCGCGCAGGATGCGAGTTTTACAGTCGGTGCTGCCGCTGGTGCTGTTCTGGGGCTGAACGACACTGTTGACGGTATCGTGCACACTGCAGGCAGCCTCAAGGAGACCTATGCGGCGCTCAAAGCTGTAGTGGAGA
>NZ_JASLAW010000156.1 GCF_030147005.1 Pseudomonas sp. | reverse complement strand
GCTTGCCCTAATGCCAGTCAGTTAAGACAGAACCGGTCACTGTGGCGAGGGAGCTTGCTTCCGCTGGACTGCGTAGCAGTCCCATTTTTGGGGCCGCTTCGCGCCCCAACGGGAGCAAGCTCCCTCGCCACGGGGACCGGTTCTGTCTTAACTGACTGGCATTAAGGCTTGCCCTCCTCCTGCAGTCTCTCAGCGAACTACGCTTTCGAAGCGGTTGACGCCCGACAATTCCAGTACCAGCTTATCCCCGACATTCAGCGGCCCTACGCCGGCCGGAGTGCCCGTCAGGATCACATCGCCCGCCTGCAGCGAGAAGCAGCCGGCCATGTGCTGGATCATCGGCACGATCGGGTTGAGCATTTGCGCACTGTTGCCGTTCTGACGCACTTCGCCATTGATGGTCAGGCGAATGCCGATATCGGTCAAATCCGCAAAGGTGCTGCCGACCACGAAAGGCGCGATCACCGCCGCGCCGTCGAACGACTTGGCGATTTCCCACGGCAGGCCTTTGGCCTTTAACTCGGCCTGCTTGTCACGCAGGGTCAAGTCCAGCGCCGGGGCGAAGCCGGAGATGGCGTCCAGCACTTCTTCGCGGCTTGGCTTGTTCGACAACGGCTTGCCGATCAACACGGCGATTTCCGCTTCGTAATGCACCGAACCGCGCTCGGTCGGAAGGGTGAAACCGCCTTCCAGCGGCACCACGCAACTGCCCGGCTTGATGAACAGCAGTGGCTCGGTCGGCACCGGGTTGTCCAGTTCCTTGGCGTGTTCGGCGTAGTTACGCCCGATACACACCACTTTACCTACGGGAAAGTGGATGTTGGTGCCGTCGACATACTTGTGCTGGTAGCTCATGGAACGACTCCTTAAACAGCGTCCTTAAACAGCGAAGATCTTGCCTGGGTTCATGATCCCGTTCGGGTCAAACACCGCTTTCACGGCCTTCATGTATTCGATTTCCACCGGTGAGCGGCTGTACGTCAGGTAATCGCGCTTGGTCATGCCCACGCCGTGTTCGGCGGAGATCGAGCCGTTGTATTTGGCGACGGTCTCGAACACCCACTTGTTGACGGTGGCGCACTTGGCGAAGAACTCGTCTTTGCTCAGGTTTTCCGGCTTGAGAATGTTCAGGTGCAGGTTACCGTCGCCAATGTGGCCAAACCAGACGATTTCAAAGTCCGGGTAGTGTTCGGCGACGATAGCGTCAATTTCCCTGAGGAACGCCGGCACTTTGGAAACGGTGACAGAAATATCGTTTTTGTACGGCGTCCAGTGGGAAATCGTCTCGGAGATATACTCGCGCAGTTTCCACAGATTATGCAGCTGGGTTTCGCTCTGGCTCATCACGCCGTCCAGCACCCAGCCTTGCTCGACGCAGTGCTCGAAGGTTTCCAGGGCGTGATTGGCGACTTCTTCGGTGGTGGCTTCAAATTCCAGCAGCGCGTAGAACGGGCATTCGGTGTCGAACGGCGCCGGCACGTCGCCACGGCCGAGCACTTTGGCCAGTGCCTTGTCGGAGAAAAATTCGAAAGCGGTCAGGTCCAGCTTGTTCTGGAAGGCGTGCAGCACCGGCATGATCGAGTCGAAGTCGGTGGTGCCGAGCACCATGGCGGTCAGGTTTTTCGGTGTACGGTCCAGGCGCATGGTGGCTTCCACCACAAAGCCCAGAGTACCTTCGGCGCCGATGAACAGCTGGCGCATGTCGTAGCCGGTGGCGTTCTTGATCAAGTCACGGTTCAGCTCCAGCACATCGCCCTTGCCGGTGACGACTTTCAGCCCGGCCACCCAGTTACGGGTCATACCGTAGCGAATCACCTTGATCCCGCCGGCATTGGTGCCGATATTGCCGCCAATCTGGCTGGAACCCGAGGATGCGAAATCCACCGGGTAATACAGCCCGTTTTCTTCGGCGACGTTCTGCAATTGCTTGGTGACCACGCCCGGCTGGCACACAGCGGTGCGGTCGGTCAGGTTCACGTCGAGGACCTGGTTCATATAATCGAACGACACCACCACTTCGCCGTTGGCCGCAACAGCCGCCGCCGACAGACCGGTTCGCCCGCCGGATGGCACCAGCGCCATCTTGTGCGTATTGGCCCAACGGACGATGGCCTGCACCTGCTCGATGGTCTTAGGGAAGACGATGGCGCACGGCGCGGGCGCAAAATGCTTGGTCCAATCCTTGCCGTAAGCCTCCAGGGAGTCGGCGTCGGTCAGCACTTTGCCGGGCTCAACCAGGGTCTTCAGCTCATCAATCAGGGCAGCATGGGTCATTGACAGAACTCTCGAACAATTCATGGTCATCCTGAGAACGCTTCACGTCGCAGGAATAGGTGTTTAGCGGGGCGCGTATGCTAGCATACCGCCCCCGCAGGACAGAGCCCAAGGGCGTTTCTGCGGTGACGGCTTTCCTGCCGTCCGGGTCAGCTCTGTGCCTTGATTGACCAATACGTTTCTGTTGACGAGTGGCTGTTGTCGTCAGGCAAGACGCCGTGACGACTCATAGCTGGCTATGGGGAGGAGCGGCAACGCAGCATGACGGCAACAGTCGCCGTCAAACGGGAACAGTATTGGTGGATCAGGGCACATCCGGCTATTCGATTCCCTGCCATTTTTCTCCGGGATACAGGTTTACGCAGATGAGCAAGACTTCTCTCGATAAGAGCAAGATCAAGTTCCTTCTTCTGGAAGGCGTCCACCCATCGGCTGTCGACGTTCTGAAAGCCGCCGGGTACACCAGCATTGAGTACATCACCAGTTCTCTGCCGGAAGCCCAGCTCAAGGAAAAGATCGCCGACGCGCACTTTATCGGCATTCGCTCCCGCACTCAGCTGACCGAAGAGATCTTCGACCACGCCAAGAAACTCGTGGCCGTCGGCTGTTTCTGCATCGGCACCAACCAGGTCGACCTCAATGCAGCGCGCGAGCGCGGCATCGCGGTGTTCAACGCACCGTACTCCAACACCCGTTCCGTTGCGGAGCTGGTGCTCGCCGAGGCCATCCTGCTGTTGCGCGGTATCCCCGAGAAGAATGCTTCCTGCCACCGTGGCGGCTGGATCAAAAGCGCAGCCAATTCCTTCGAAATACGCGGCAAGAAGCTGGGTATCGTCGGTTACGGCTCGATCGGCACGCAGCTGTCGGTACTGGCTGAAGGCTTGGGCATGCAGGTGTTCTTCTACGACACCCTGACCAAGCTGCCGCTGGGCAACGCCACGCAAGTGGCGAGCCTGACCGAACTGCTGGGCATGTCCGACATCGTCACCCTGCACGTTCCGGAAACCGCTGAGACCCAGTGGATGATCGGCGAGAAGGAAATCCGCGCTATCAAGAAAGGCGGGATCCTGATCAACGCCGCGCGCGGCACCGTGGTCGAACTGGACGCCCTGGCCGACGCGATCAAGGACAAGCACCTGATCGGCGCCGCCATCGACGTGTTCCCGGTGGAGCCACGCTCCAACGACGACATCTTCGAAAGCCCGCTGCGTGGCCTGGACAACGTGATCCTCACCCCGCACATCGGCGGCTCCACCGCTGAAGCCCAGGCCAACATCGGCCTGGAAGTGTCGGAAAAGCTGGTCAAGTACAGCGACAACGGCACCTCGGTATCGTCCGTGAACTTCCCGGAAGTGGCCCTGCCGGCTCACCCTGGCAAGCACCGCCTGCTGCACATCCACCAGAACATTCCGGGTGTGATGATGGAGATCAACAAAGTCTTTGCGGAAAACGGCATCAACATCTCCGGTCAGTTCCTGCAGACCAACGAGAAGGTCGGCTACGTGGTGATCGACGTCGACGCCGAGTACTCGGACCTGGCGCAAGAGAAGCTGCAGCACATCAATGGCACAATTCGTAGCCGCGTTCTTTTCTAAGAACTCCGGGCGAACTGTAAGAGCGAGCTTGCTCGCGAAAGGCCCGAGGACGCCGCGTTCAATCCGGATAAACGCGTTATCGCTGACGTTCTTCGCGAGCAAGCTCGCTCCTACAGATGATCACCAAAAAAAATGGGAGACCCGCAGGGGTCTCCCATTTTTTTGTCTGCACACATCTTTACTTGACGTTAACCGTGATGACTTTCGAGGCTATCGTAGGCTCGAACTGGCGATGCAAGTTGTCGCCGGCGACCAGTTGCAAGGTGTGCTCGCCTGGCGTCAGGGTCAGCTCGGTTTCGGTTTGCGCCTTGCCGAAGTGAATCGAAGTGGGGTCGGCTGGGATAGGGGCATTTGCGTCAAGCGATTTCACGTCCCGGTCTACCAGCAGGTGGTGGTGGCCGGCGTTAGGCACTTGCTTGTCGATCGGCTCCAGGTCCAGCTTCTTGATGCCGAATTTTACGGTAAAGGTTTTATCGACGGTTGCGCCATCCTTCGGCGAGACGATAAACACTTCGGCACCTTCAGGCGCGGGCGTACGAGGAAGGTCTGCGGCACTGGCCAACATTGAGGTACCCAGCAAAAGGCTGGCGATCGTTGCACGGGACAAAAGGGCTTTCATTCGTTTCTCCAGTTTTTCTGTGAATTCTGTAGGGTTACGACAACTTCGCGATAATTTGGGGTCCAAGGCAACCAACACCATAGCAAAACGATGCTCAACGGCACCTCGTACATTCGAATTCTTTAGGAGTGACCATGCGCTTTTCGCCTGGCCTGTTACTGTTGCTTCCCCTTCTGAGCCCTTGGGCTCACGCCGAGCTGATCGACGATGTCAACGATCGCGGCGAGCTGCGCATCGCCCTTGATGCCAACACCCCGCCTTACAACTTCAAGCAAGGCGACAAACTCACCGGCTTTGAAGTCGAGCTGGGCGAATTGCTGGCAAAAGAAATGGACGTACGCTCCTCGTTTCTCACCACCGATGATGCCGACCTGCTGCCTGGCGTGGCGACCGGCAAATACGACGTGGCGATTAACCATATCGCTATGACTGCCGAGCTTAAGGATCAGTTCGATTTCAGCACGGCTTATCACGAGTCGCCTGAGCTGGCGATTCCCTTCCAGAAAGGCAACCCGGCGTTCAAGAGCAGCCTCGACAATGCGCTGGGCCGGGTGAAAGCAGATGGTCGATTGAAAGCGCTGGAGAGCAAATGGTTTGAAGGGGATGCGCCGGTAGCCAACACGCAGTAATGCCCGCAGCAGCCAGACTCTTTGGCCTGCTTAAAACGGCTCGTTGCCGCGCCGGCGAAACCAGCCGGTCAGGGACAGGCGCTCACGCGTGGCAGGCAGGACCTCATGTGGCACCTCGCCCGAGAGGAACACCACCAGGCTACCGCCGGCGGGCAACACGTCGTGTTCGATGCCACCCTTGAGGTACATGCGCAACTGGCCGCCATGTTCGGGCAGCCAGGCGTCGTTCAAATAGATCACGGCCGAGACCATGCGCCGGTCATCGTCGCGAAAACGGTCCACGTGCTTGAGGTAGAACGCCCCCGGCGGGTACATCGCGAAGTGGCTTTCGAAATCTTCCAGGCCCAGGAACAGGCCACGGTTCATTGCCAGGCGCAGGCTGTCCATCACCGCCATGTAGGTGTCGCAGACGGCGGCGTCGCCCTCTTCCAGCCATTGGATATGGTCGCCGCGAATCCCCTCGCGAATTTCCTGGGCCGGCCCACGCCCTACCGCGGCCGGCGCCAGCTCACCCTCCGCCGCACGTTTACGGCACTCGGCCGCCAACTCCAGGGTCAGAGCCTGGGGCAGGAAAGCATTTTGCTGCGACCAGCCTTTTTCGGCCAGGTCGTCGACAATGCGTTGCAGCAGTGGGTGATCAAGGGGTATTTGCATGGCGCGCATAGTATCCATACGCCTGTTAATCCGACAGCGCCGTCGAGCGTCTGAATACACTTTAGTCAGGTGACTGATAGGACTTCTCGACAAATCCTACGCCCGACACGGACAATAGTGGCCGCCTGACAGGAGTCCTTATGCGTCGTTTGTTTTTTTCCTTGCTGATGTTCTGCGTTTTGCCCGCCTGGGCAGACGGCCATGACCAGTTGTACAAGGTCGCCGGCTGGGCCGAACAACGTGCGCATTTCAATGACGCCCTCAGTGCCGCCCAGCAGCGCTACCGCAACAGCTTGCCGCCGGCGGTGTACCAGGCGCTGGTGGATAACAGCAACAAACGCTTCGCGGCCCAGGCCATGGACCAGCGTGCCGAAGCGCAATTGCGCCAGCACCTGGCGGACTCGAAACCGGCCCTTACGTTTTTCCAATCGCCCCTGGGCCGCAAGATTGTCGCCGCCGAGTTGCTCGCCACGCGTCGCGACCAGTTGGCGAAAAACGCTCAGGGCCTGCCGAAAATTCAAGCCGACGCCACCCGCAGCTTGATCATCGGCCACCTGGCCCAGGCCCTGCCCGCGCGTGAAGCCGGCGCCGAAGTCAGCTTGGCGATTGCCGGTGTGGCGGCGGACAGCTTGAGCCAGATGATCCCCGGCCTGTTGGGCGGCGGCCAGGCCCAGGGCATGCTGAATGGGCAGCGTGAGCGGCTGATGCAGCAGATCGATAAAGACCTGAACAACACGTTGTTGTACGTCTACCGGGACTTGTCCGACCCGGAGCTGGAAGAATTCGCTACGTTTGCCGAATCGCCGGAAGGTAAGGCGTATTACCAGGCGGCGCTCGCCGCCATTCGCGCAGGATTGGCTGTCGGCCAAAGCACCTCAAGCCTGGCCCCGTAAGCGGGGCTGGCTTGCCAGCTTGCACATTTGGATCGCGTTATTTCGAATGGTCCGTCAGGTAGCGGAAATACTCTTCGCGAATCTCCGGAATCTCGTTCGCCAGATGGTGCCGCCCGCGCTTGAGCATCAGCACCTGCGGCTCATCGAACTTGCCCCGCAGCACGCGCAAATTATGCTGCCAGTCCACCGTCATATCCTCTTCCCCCTGTACGATCACCGGCCGCCGTGGGCTGCGCGGGGCGGCTTCGATGCGCTTGATCCAGCGCGCCAGGGCGCCTACCCAGGCGGTGGGCAGTTGGCGCGGCTGCAGGGGGTCGGCTTCGAGAAAGGGTTTGAATGCCGGGTCGTTGGAGTTATCGCTGAACCGTCGCGCGATGCCTTTGACGAACGGGCGCAGCAGGTAATAGCTGAACTGGGACCAGCCCCAGGCGCGCGGGCGCACCAGCGGCGACAGCAGAAAGGTCTTGCCTTGGGCCGGGCTGTGGGCGCCGTGGTTGAGCAGGTGGTCCACCACAATCGCGCCGCCGGTGCTTTGCCCGAACAAGTGCCAGGGTTGCGGCAATTGCAACGCCTTGGCCTCGGCGAACAACGCCTGCATCACGTCCTGGTACACCGCAAACTCATCGATGCTGGCGCGCACGCCGCTGGACAAGCCATGGCCCGGCAGGTCGCAGGCAATCACCACGAAGCCCTGGTCCAACGCCCAGTCCACGACGTGGCGGTACAGCCCCATATGGTCGTAGAAGCCGTGAAACAGGAACATCGTCGCCACGGGCGCAGGCGGCCACCACACCTGGGCCACCACCTCGAACCCGCCCACCTCCAAGCGCCCCAGACGGCTCACGGCCGGCACCGTGCGTGCGCCCAGGTCGAGCCCATAGAAACGTTGATAAACCCTCGCTTCGGCTGACAGCGGCTGCGCATCCACCAGGGGGCGCAAGCTTTCGCGCAGATGATCAGGGTCAAAGGTGACGGGCATAAAGGGTTCCAGACTGACGGTGAAGATGAAAATCGAGCTGCGATATTCATCTGTCAGGACAAGCATGGCAAGCTACGCGACCCGCGAGGATACAACTGAATGCGACAGCCCTACCGCACTGCCTTGTTCGCCAGCCTGGTGCTGATTATCTGCGCCGGCATGCTGTGGGCCGCCTATGACTGGTTCCAGGGCCGTTACCTGCGCGCCTTCAGCGAGCACACGGCGGTATTCTCCGGCGATGCACTGCAACTGCCCGCCGCCCTCAGCGGGCACGGCCCGATTCGCCTGGTGCACTTCTGGGACCCGGCCTGCCCGTGCAATGTCGGTAACCAGCAACACCTGGGTGAGCTGATCGAGCAATACGCGCCGCAAGGTGTCGAGTTCTACGCCCTGCAAAAAGCCGGCAGCCACGGTGCCCTGCCGGACAACCTGCGCCTGATGAAAACCCTCAACGCCCTGCCCGGCGCCGATCAGGTGCCGGCCAGCCCGGCCGTGGGCATTTGGGACCGTACGGGCAAGCTGGCGTATTTCGGTCCGTACAGCGAAGGGCTGACCTGCAATGCCAGCAACAGCTTTATCGAGCCGATCCTCAAAGCCTTGCAAGCCGGGCGCGAAGTGAATGCCACGCACACCCTGGCGGTGGGCTGCTATTGTTCGTGGCCTAAGGAACCGTAGTCCGTCCATTCCGGGTGAGGAAAGTCGATGAAGCGTGTCTTGCAGGCCCTTGTGGCACTGGTGGTGCTGGTCGCCCTCGGTGCCGGCTGGTACGTCTACAGCAAGCAACCGACCCGCCAGGGCACGGCCACGCTCGCGCACCTGCAAGACTCGGTCACGGTGCGCTACGACGACCGTGGCGTGCCGCATATCCGCGCCGAGAACGAGACCGACCTGTACCGCGCTTTAGGCTATGTGCATGCCCAGGACCGGCTGTTCCAGATGGAAATCATGCGCCGCCTGGCCCGTGGCGAGCTGGCCGAGGTGCTGGGGCCCAAGCTGCTGGAGACCGATAAGCTGTTTCGCAGCCTGCGGATTCGCGAGCGCGCCTTGAACTATGTCGAGCATATGAACCCTGACTCGGCCTCGTGGAAGGCCCTGCAAGCCTATCTGGACGGCATCAACCAATATCAGGCCAGCCACGCCAGCCCGATGGAGTTCGATGTGCTGGACATCCCCAAGCGCCCGTTCACCGCCGAGGACTCCATCAGCGTCGCCGGGTATATGGCCTACAGCTTCGCCGCAGCCTTTCGTACCGAACCGGTGCTGACTTACATACGCGACCAATTGGGCGGCGACTACCTCAAGGTGTTCGACCTTGATTGGCACTCCAAAGGCGCGCTTAACCTGGCGGCCGGCGACTGGAAGACCCTCGGCGCCCTCGCCGGCCTGAGCGAACAAGCCCTGGCGGACAACGGCTTGCCGCAATTGGAAGGCAGCAATGCCTGGGCCGTCAGTGGCAGTCGCACCCGCAGCGGCAAGCCATTGCTGGCGGGCGACCCCCATATCCGTTTCTCGGTGCCGTCGGTGTGGTACGAGGCGCAGCTGTCAGCGCCTGGCTTTGAGTTGTATGGCTACCACAACGCGCTGGTGCCGGTGGCATTCCTGGGGCACAACCTGGATTTCGGCTGGAGCCTGACCATGTTCCAGAACGACGACCTCGACCTGATCGCCGAAAAGGTCAACCCGGCCAACCCCAACCAGGTCTGGTATCACGGCCAGTGGGTTGATATGAGCAGCAGCGAACAGCAAATCCAGGTCAAGGGCCAGGCCCCGGTCACGCTCACCCTGCGCCGGTCGCCCCACGGCCCGATCGTCAATGACGTGCTCGGTGAAAACGCCGGCACCACGCCGATTGCCATGTGGTGGGCCTTTTTGGACACCGAAAACCCGATCCTCGAGGGTTTCTACCAGCTCAACCGTGCCGACTCCCTGGCCAAGGCCCGTGCTGCGGCGGCCAAGGTGTCGGCGCCGGGCCTGAATATCGTGTGGGCCAATGCCAAGGGCGATATCGGCTGGTGGGCGGCGGCGCAATTGCCGATACGCCCGGCCGGCGTCAACCCGGCATTCATCCTCGATGGCAGTACCGCCCAGGCCGACAAGCTCGGCTTCTACCCGTTCAGCGCCAACCCCCACGAAGAAAACCCGGCGCGCGGCTATGTGGTCTCCGCCAATGCCCAGCCGGCATCGCCCACCGGCATGGAAATCCCCGGTTATTACAACCTGGCCGACCGTGGCCAGCAGTTGAATGCGCAATTGAGCGACAACCGCGTGAAGTGGGATGTGAACAACAGCCAGGCCCTGCAACTGGGCACTATCACCGCCTTTGGCCCGCGCCTGCTGGCGCCGCTGTTGCCGGTGTTGCGTGAGGTGGTCACAGACCCGGCGCAGTTGAAGCTGGTGGAACAGTTGGCAAGCTGGAAAGGCGATTACCCGCTGGACTCCACCAGCGCCACCCTGTTCAACCAGCTGCTGTTCAACCTGGCCGACGCGACCTTCCACCCGAAACTGGGCGACGCCATGTTCAAGACCCTGCTCAGCACTCGCGTGATCGACGCTGCACTGCCACGCCTGGCCGCCGCGCCGGATTCGCCGTGGTGGAACGGCACGCGAGCCGACACCGTCAAGCTGGCCTGGGACGACAGCCTGGCGCACCTGAAAGCCACCTTCGGCGATGACCCGTCGCAGTGGCAGTGGGGCAAAGCGCACACCCTGACCCACGGCCACCCGCTGGGCATGCAGAAGCCGCTGGACAGGCTATTCAATGTCGGCCCCTTCGCGGCGCCGGGCAGCCACGAAGTGCCGAACAACCAGACCGCCATGATCGGCCCGGCGCCCTGGCCGGTGACCTACGGCCCTTCGACCCGTCGCCTGATCGACTTCGCCGACGCGGCCCATGCCTTGACCATCAACCCGGTGGGCCAGAGCGGCGTGCCGTTTGACCGGCACTACAGCGATCAGGCGCAAAGCTATATCGAAGGCAGATACGAGCAGGCGCATTTCAGTGAGGAGGAAATCACAGCCAATACCCGTGGCACCCTCAAGCTGTTGCCTGCGAGATAGATTCGGCCACGCCCACATCTTGAAAGATGTTGGGCAGGCGGCTACCGCGCCCGCAGTCGCCCCGGCGCTTCGCCGTAGGTGTCCTTGAATTTCTTGCTGAACGCCGCCTGGGATTGGTAGCCCACCCGGGCGGCGATGTCGATCAGGCTCAGGCGGGACTGGCGCAGCAGGTTGAACGCCAACTCCATGCGCAACTGGGTCAACAGTACCCACGGCGACACCCCCGCCACTTTGACGAACGCCCGCATAAAGGTCGCGCGCGACATGTTGGCAGCCAAGGCCAGGCTGTCGATGGTCCATTCATGCCCCGGCTCGGCCAGCATGGCTTGCCAGGCGTTGCTCAAGCGCTTGTCGGCGAGCAAGGCGAAGGTCCCGGCCACCGGCGCCTGGTCGTTCAACCAGGTGCGCAGGATCAAGGTGAACAGGGCCGAGGAGAGTGCATCGATAAACGAACGGGCGCCCAGTCGCTGGCCGTCCGCTTCACTGCGCAGCAGGGCGATCAACGCCGCCAGTTGCCCGTCGCCCTGCCACTGTCGACTGGACACCACCAGGTAATCCGGCAAGGCACCGAACAACAACGACTGGCGGTTGTAATGAAAGCTGCCGCACAGCATGTCCAGGTCCGGCTGGTCGCCGCCCAGGCGATGCACCGTCAACACACCGCCCTCGATGACCCGTGGCTGCATCGGCCGAATCCGCGCGCCCTGGCTGCGCAGCAGATGAGTCCCGCCACCGGGCATCAGCAGGATATCGCCCTCCTCCAATGTCACCTGCTGCCCGCCCGACAGCTCGGCGCGGCAAGTGCCGCTAAGCACGATGTGATAAGGCGCCACGCCGAGGTTTTCCGGCGCATGGTCCAGCGCCCAGTCACCCTGGAACTGGCAACGCAAATCCAGACTGCCGCGCAGGTTGGCCAGCGCGATAAGGGTGTCGATCGAATTCATTTGCGAGCATCGGTCAAAAAGATGAGCGGATTGAACAATAACCCCGACAACGAACGGCACAGACTGGCTTCACACCCAACCCGTTCAGGAGTTACCGCAATGTTCAATAACTGGTCCGACTTGCTGCCTACCGTGAAGAAAGCCTTTGGCGCGCTGGGCAAGAGCAACCCGAAGATGGTCAAAGCCTACATGGCGCTGGGGGAAGCTGCCGAGGAAAACAATGTCCTCGACGCCAAGACCCGCGAGCTGATTTCCATCGCCGTGGCCATCACCACCCGCTGCGACGGTTGCATCGGCGTGCATGCCGATGCCGCGATCAAGGCCGGGGCGACCCGCGAAGAAGTGGCCGCTACCCTGGCCACCGCAATTTCCCTGAATGCGGGTGCGGCGTACATCTACTCGCTGCGCGCACTCGAGGCCTACGACACGCTCACACCGGCGCCGCAAAGTTAAGTCTGAACTGTTGCGGCGTCACGCCCAGCCGGCGGTTGAACACACTGCGCATGTGCTGGGCATCGCGAAAACCGCACTGATAGGCCACCGTCTTCAGCGGCGCGTGGGTGCTTTCGAGCATAATCCGCGCCGCATCCACGCGTGCCCTCTCCACAAATTCCGCCGGCGTAATCCGCGCTTCACGGGCGAATACCCGAGAAAAATTGCGCGCACTCATATTCGCCGCCCTGGCCAGGTCGGCAATGCTCAAATCCCCGGTCAGGTTCGCCAGCACGTACAACTGCACCAGCGCCACCGCCGAGGTGGTTTCGGCATGAGGCGTGAGGAACGGGCTGAACTGCGACTGGCCGCCCGAACGCTGAGTGAACACGACTAACCGCTTGGCCACGCTCAACGCGACTTCCGGGCCATGGTCCTGGGCCAGCAGGTAAAGCGACAGGTCGATCCCCGCCGTGACCCCGGCCGAGGTGTAGAGGTTGCCGTCCTGCACATACAGACGGTCGGCTTCGACCTGGGCCGAAGGGCACAAGCGCGCCAGGTCGGCGGCGTCACCCCAATGCGTGGTGACGGTTTTACCGTCCAGCAGACCGGCGCGGGCCAGCATGAAGGCGCCATTGCAAATCGAGCCGAAGCGCCGGGCCCGCGCGGCGGCGGCGCGTAGCCAGTCATCAAACGGCGGGCCGAAATCCTCGAAGGGCAACTGCGGTCCGCCGGCGACCAGCAGCAGGTCATAGGCCTGCAAGGCTTGGCTGTAATGCTGGTGAGCCTGTAACGACAAACCGTTGGAGCACGCCATGCTGCCGTGGCCAAGGCCGATGACTTCCAGCTGATAGTGGTCTTCAGGCGCCAGGAATCTGTTCGCCTCGCAGAACACGTCCATCGGCCCGGTCACGTCCAATGACTGGACGCCGGGGAAGATCAGGACGGCGACGGTTTTTTGCATGGGGAAACCTTTATCTCCGGGCGCACTTCAAAACCCTGGGGGAGCGGGCTTGCCTGCGATGCAGACAACTCGGTCCATCAGGTATACCGAGGTGATGCTATCGCAGGCAAGCCACCGTCCACATTTGATCGCGTGCCGCTTTGGCACGATGTGGCGGCACATTGGCCGGGATCGCACCCTCACCACGATGGCCCACTCGCGGGTGCGCGACCAGACTGGAGACTTTCCCGAGGAGAGTCACCATGAGCACCACCATTGCCGGTATCAAGATCCCCGACAGCGCCCTGGCCAGGGCCACCACCGAGTACATCCGCGACATCGAGTCCGACCTGCTCTACCACCACTCCCGCCGGGTCTTCCTGTTCGGTGCATTGAGCGGTGAGCGCAAGCAACTGGCTTATAACCCGGAGCTGCTGTACGTGGGCGCAATGTTCCACGACCTCGGCCTGGTGGAAGGCCATCGCAGCGACAACGAGCGCTTCGAAGTGGACGGCGCCAACGCGGCGGCCGCCTTTCTCAAGCCCTATGGGCTGAGCGATGACGATATCGAACAAGTGTGGTTGTCCATCGCCCTGCACACCACGCCGGGCGTGCCGCAGCATCTGCGCCCCACCGTGGCGCTGGTGACTGCCGGTGTGGAGATGGACGTGCTGGGCATGGACTACGCCGCGTTCAGCAGCGTGCAGCGCGAAGCGGTGGTGCATGCGCACCCACGTGGTGAGGGATTCAAGGAATGCATCATCTGCGCGTTCGCCGACGGCTTGCGTCATCGCCCGCAGACCACGTTTGGCAACGTGAAGACCGATGTGTTGGTGGATCAGGAGCCGGGGTTCAAGCCGATGAACTTTGTGGAGGTGATCCGCAAGTCGCCGTGGGCTGCATAGCTGGCTTGAATGCAAGCCAGCTACAGTTTTTACCCGGTTCCGGCAGTCAGACCGGCGCCGGCGCCCGACGCTTGTCCGGCTGCTGCCAGCCATCGGCAGCGGCTTCTTCAATGGCTTGCTGAATGGCCTTTTTGCGGTGTTCCTCGGCCCGACGGCTGAAGAACCACACCAGGAAGGTCACCAGCGACACCGCCAGCAGAATCAGGCTGGCCACCGCATTGATCTCGGGCTTAACCCCAAGCCGCACGGCCGAGAAGACTTCCATCGGCAAGGTGGTCGAACCCGGGCCCGACACGAAGCTGGCCAGTACCAGGTCATCCAGCGACAGCGCGAACGACATCATGCCGCCCGCCGCCAGTGACGGCGCGATCATCGGGATAGTGATCAGGAAGAACACCTTCCACGGCCGCGCCCCCAGGTCCATCGCTGCTTCTTCGATCGACAGGTCCAGCTCACGCAAGCGGGCCGACACCACCACCGCCACATACGCCGCACAGAACGTGGTGTGGGCGATCCAGATGGTGACGATGCCACGCTCCTGGGGCCAGCCGATCAACTGCGCCATGGCCACAAACAGCAGCAACAGCGACAGGCCTGTGATCACTTCCGGCATCACCAGCGGCGCCGTGACCAGGCCGCCGAACAGCGTGCGGCCCTTGAACTGGCTGATGCGCGTCAGCACGAACGCCGCCAGGGTACCCAACGCCACCGCCGCCACTGCGGTGTAGCAGGCGATTTCCAGGGAACGCGCCACCGAGCCCATCAACTGGGTGTTGTCCAGCAGGCCCACGTACCACTTGATCGACCACCCGCCCCACACCGTCACCAGCTTGGATTCGTTGAACGAGTAGATCACCAGGATCAACATCGGCAGGTAGATGAACAACAACCCCACGACCAGCATGAAGCTGGAGAAACGAAAGCGCTTCATATCTTGCCCTCCAGCTCTTTGGCCTGGCTGCGGTTGAACAGGATGATCGGCACGATCAGGATCGCCAGCATCACGACCGCCAATGCAGAGGCCACCGGCCAGTCACGGTTGTTGAAGAATTCCTGCCACAGCACTTTACCGATCATCAGAGTTTCCGGGCCGCCGAGCAGCTCAGGAATCACGAACTCGCCCACCACCGGGATAAACACCAGCATGCAGCCGGCGATGATGCCGTTCTTGGACAGCGGCACGGTGATCTTCCAGAAGCTGTTGAAGGTGCTTGAGCCCAGGTCCGAGGCCGCTTCCAGCAGGCTCTGATCGTGTTTCACCAGGTTGGCGTACAGCGGCAGGATCATGAACGGCAGGTACGAATAGACCACGCCGATATACACCGCGATGTTGGTGTTGAGGATCTGCAGCGGCTCGTTGATCAACCCCATGGACATCAGGAAGCCGTTGAGCAAGCCGTTATTGCTGAGGATGCCCATCCACGCATACACGCGGATCAGGATCGCGGTCCAGGTCGGCATCATGATCAGCAGCACCAGCACCGTTTGCATTTCCTTGCGCGCGGTGGCGATGGCGTAGGCCATCGGGTAGCCGATCAGCAGGCACAGCAGCGTGCTGAAAAACGCCATTTTCAGCGAGCCCAGGTACGCGGCGATGTACAACTCATCGCCCGCCAGCAAGCTGTAGTTGGCCAGGTTCAGCACCACTTGCAGCTTTTGCTCAACGTAGGTGTAGATCTCGGTGTAAGGCGGGATCGCCACATCGGCTTCGGCAAAGCTGATTTTCAACACGATGAAAAACGGCAGTGCGAAAAACAGGAACAGCCAGAGGAAGGGAATCCCGATGACCACCTGCTTGCCACTGGGCACGATGCGATCCAAGCGCCGCTTGAATTTCTTCATGTTCATGAGCGTAGTACCACGCCGCTGTCGTCTTCCCACCATACGTACACCTGGTCACCCCAGGTTGGGCGCTGGCCACGGCGTTCGGCGTTGGCCACGAAGGACTGCACCAACTTGCCGCTCGGCAGCTCCACGTAGAATACCGAGTGACCGCCCAGGTAGGCGATGTCGTGCACTTTGCCGCTGGACCAGTTGTGCTCACAGGTCGGCATTTCGGTGGTGACCAGCAGTTTTTCCGGGCGGATGGCGTAGGTCACCGATTTGTCTTCCACCGCGGTGGCGATGCCGTAGCCCACGTAGATATCGCGGTCCAGGTCCGGGCACTTGAGCACGGCGTGGCCTTCGGCGTCGTCCACCACTTGGGTGTCGAAGATATTGACGTTGCCGATGAACTCGCACACCAGGCGGCTGGTAGGCGTTTCGTAGATATCGATCGGGCTGCCGATTTGAGCGATCCAGCCCAGGTGCATGATCGCGATGCGCTCGGCCATGGTCATGGCCTCTTCCTGGTCGTGGGTCACCATCACACAGGTCACGCCGACGCGTTCGATGATCTCGACCAGTTCCAGCTGCATCTGCGAGCGCAGCTTCTTGTCGAGGGCGCCCATGGGCTCATCGAGCAGCAGCAGTTTTGGACGCTTGGCCAGGGAGCGGGCCAAGGCCACACGCTGGCGCTGACCGCCGGACAGCTGGTGCGGCTTGCGCTTGGCGTACTGGCTCATCTGTACCAGCTTGAGCATCTCGGCCACGCGGGCATCGACTTCGGCCTTGGGAATCTTGTCCTGTTGCAGGCCGAAGGCGATGTTCTGCGCCACGGTCATGTGCGGGAACAACGCGTACGACTGGAACATCATGTTGATCGGCCGCTCATAGGGCGGCATGTCGGTGATGTCCACACCGTCGAGGTAGATGCGGCCTTCAGTCGGGCGCTCGAAACCGGCGAGCATGCGCAGCAAAGTGGACTTGCCCGAACCCGAACCGCCGAGCAAGGCGAAAATCTCGCCTTTCTTGATTTCCAGGGACACATCGTCCACGGCAATCGTCTCGTCGAACTTCTTCGTGACCCGGTCGATTTTGACCAGCACCTTTTTCGGTGTCTGGTCGCCCTCGAGGGCTTTCTTATAGGCGCCGGAGGCAACTGCCATTTACGAAACTCCCAACAAATTTGCAGTTCGCCCCAGGTGAGCGAACTTGGATAGTTTGAGCCTTACTTGCCCGTCTTGACCTTGGTCCAGCTACGGGTCATTAAACGCTGCACTTTGGGGGGCAACTCGAAGTTAACGAATGTCCGGTCAAGAACCGCCTGCGGTGGGTAAACCGCTGCGTCGGTGCGTATCGATTGCTCCATCAGTTTGTCCGACCCTGGGTTCGGGTTGGCGTAACCGACGTAATCACTGACCTGCGCGATCACTTCAGGTTGCAGCAAATAGTTGATGAAGGCGTGCGCCTCCTTAACGTTGGCGGCGTCCTTGGGAATCGCCAGCACGTCAAACCACAGGTTGCCGCCTTCCTTGGGAATCGCGTAGGCGATGTTCACGCCTTTGCCCGCCTCGGCCGCGCGGGCCTTGGCCTGGAACACATCGCCGGAGAAACCGGCGGCCACGCAGATGTTGCCGTTGGCCAGGTCCGAGATGTATTTGGAGGAATGGAAGTAGGTCACGTAGGGACGCACTTTCAGCAGTTTTTCTTCGGCCTTCTTATAGTCGGCCGGGTTGGTGCTGTTCGGGTCCAGGCCCATGTAGTTGAGCACCGCGGGCAGCATTTCATCCGCCGAATCCATGAATGACACGCCGCAGGTGGCGAGCTTCTTCATGTTTTCCGGTTCAAACAGCATGGCCCAGGAGTCGATCTTGTCGACGCCCAGTACCTCCTTCACTTTGTCGACGTTGTAACCGATGCCGTTGGTACCCCACAGGTAAGGCACGGCGTAGGCATTGCCCGGATCATTCTTCTCAAGGCGCTTGAGCAATGCCGGGTCGAGGTTGGCGTAGTTCGTCAGCAACGACTTGTCGAGTTTCTGGAACGCTCCAGCCTTGATCTGCTTGCCCAGGAAGTGGTTGGACGGCACCACCACGTCATAACCGGTGCGCCCGGCGAGCAGCTTGCCTTCCAGGGTTTCGTTGGAATCGAACACGTCATACACGGGCTTGATGCCGCTGGCCTTTTCGAAGTTGGCCAGGGTGTCGGGGCCGATGTAGTCCGACCAGTTATAAACATGCACGGTCGGTGCGGCCTGCACGCTGACAGCCAGCGTGATACCTGCACCCACCAGCATGGCTTTGCGAAATAAAGAAATTGGCAAGTGGAGGTCCTCTTAAATAGTTGGGCCTAAAGTTGTTGCCCGGCAACAAAACCGGCGCGCAACTTACCCTCGATAAACCGATCCGGCAAAGCTTTCTGTCATCTAATTTGTGGAAGACGGTTTGCGCGGGAGCGGGCTTGCTCGCGAAGACGGTGTGTCAGCCAGCCAATGCATCAACTGATACGCCGCTTTCGCGAGCCAGCCCGCTCCCACACAGGCCCGCTCTCACAGGTTTAAGGGTTATTTACCTGATTTGATTTTGGTCCAGCTGCGGGTCATTTCACGCTGAGTCGCAGCCGGCAAGTCGGCAATCGCGTAGAGCTTGGACTGCACCTCAGCCGACGGGTAGATGCCCGGGTCGCTGGTGATGTCTTTGTCGACCAGCGCAGTGGCTTTCTCGTTACCGTTCGGGAATCGCACGCTGTTGGTGATCGCCGCCATGACGTCCGGCTTGAGCAGGAAGTTCATGAAGGCGTAAGCGGCCTCGACGTTTTCAGCATCTTTGGGGATGGCGACCATGTCGAAGAAGCTGCCGGCGCCTTCTTTTGGAATGTCGTAGGCGACTTTGACTTTGCCACCGGCTTCAGCCGCTCGGGACTTGGCCTGCTGGATGTCACCCGAGTAACCCACGGCTACGCAGATGTTGCCGTTGGCCAGGTCTGAGATGTACTTGGAGGAGTGGAAGTAGCCAATCGAAGGACGGATTTTCAGGAACAGGTCTTCGGCTTGCTTGAGGTCGGCCTTCTTCTGGGTGTCGGTCGGCAGGCCCAGGTAATGCAGCGCGATCGGCAGCATTTCGGTCGGCGAGTCGAGGAAGCTCACGCCGCAGCTTTTCAGCTTGGCGATGTTTTCCGGCTTCATCAGTACATCCCACGAATCGATCTTGTCCACGCCCAACGCGGCCTTGACCTTCTCCGGGTTGTAGCCGATACCAATCGAGCCCCACATGTACGGGAACGCGTGCTTGTTGTCCGGGTCGCTGATCGACACGGCCTTGAGCAAGGACTTGTTCAGGTTGCTGTAGCCCGTCAGCTTGGACGTGTCCAGCTCCTGATAGACACCGGCCTTGATCTGCTTGGCGAGGAAGTTGTTCGACGGCACGACAATGTCGTAGCCGGACTTGCCTGCCAGCAATTTGGCTTCCAGGGTCTCGTTGCTGTCGAAAACGTCGTACACCACCTTGATGCCCGACTCTTTTTCAAAGTTGGCGATGGTGTCCGGTGCAATGTAGTCGGACCAGTTGTAGACGTGCAGCACTTTATTGTCCGCCTGGGCCGCGCCCGCCATTGCGCCCATCAGGGACAAGGCGAGGAGGGTCTTGCCAGCGTTCTTCAAACCTAATGCCTTCATTGGGTAATGCTCCGATTTTTCTTTTTTGGGCCGCAAGTTGTATGTTTCGGGCCCAGCCAAAGGGCAACAAAACAGGACGACAGTCTGGCAAGTTCGGGGGCCTGCTTTCAACCGGCCCCCACATTTATCTACTCAGTCCTGCAATGCCGCCAAAGTCAGGTCCAGGCACTGGCGGGCCTTGGTCACCAACTCGTCGATCTCAGCCTTGCTGATCACCAACGGCGGCGACATGATCATGGTGTCGCCCACGGCGCGCATGATCAGGCCATTGTCGAAGCAGAAAGTGCGACAAATCATGCCGGCGCCCTTCCCTTCGTAACGCTTGCGCGTGGCCTTGTCCTGCACCAGTTCGATCGCACCGAGCATGCCCACGCCGCGCACTTCACCCACCAGGGGATGGTCCGCCAGTTCCCTCAGACGTTTCTGCAAATAAGGTGCCGTTTCGTCGTGTACGCGGTTAACGATTTTCTCATCGCGCAATATGCGGATGTTTTCCAGGGCCACCGCCGCCGCCACCGGATGCCCGGAGTAGGTGAACCCGTGGTTGAAATCGCCGCCTTCGTTGAGCACGGCCACTACATCGTCGTGCACGATCAGGCCGCCCATGGGCACGTAGCCCGATGTCAGGCCCTTGGCGATGGTCATCATGTGTGGCTTGAGGTCGTAGAAATCGCTGCCGAACCACTCGCCGGTACGGCCGAAACCGCAGATCACTTCGTCGGCGACAAACAGGATGTCGTATTTGGCAAGGATTTCCTTGATGCGCGGCCAGTAAGTATCTGGCGGCACGATCACGCCCCCGGCGCCCTGGATCGGCTCGGCAATAAAGGCGCCGACGTTATCCACGCCCAGTTCCAGGATCTTCTCTTCCAACTGGTTGGCGGCCCAGGTCCCGAATGCTTCAGGGCTCATGTCGCCGCCTTCGCCAAACCAGTAAGGTTGGGCGATGTGGGTGATGCCAGGGATCGGCAGGTCGCCCTGTTCATGCATATAGGTCATGCCGCCCAGGCTGGCGCCGGCCACGGTGGAGCCGTGGTAGCCATTCTTGCGGCTGATGATGGTTTTCTTGTTGGGTTGGCCTTTGATCGCCCAGTAGTGGCGGACCATGCGCAACATGGTGTCGTTGCCTTCGGAGCCGGAACCGGTGAAGAACACGTGGTTCATCCCGGCGGGTGCGACTTCGGAAATAACTTTGGCCAGCTCGAGTACCGGCGGGTGAGCGGTCTGGAAGAACAGGTTGTAGTACGGCAGTTCTTTCATCTGCCTGGCGGCGGCATCAGCCAGTTCATCGCGACCGTAACCGATCGCCACGCACCACAGGCCGGCCATGCCGTCGAGGATCTTGTTGCCTTCGCTGTCCCACAGGTAAACGCCGTGAGCTTTGGTGATGATCCTTGGGCCTTTCTCTTTCAATTGCTTGAAGTCGCTGAACGGCGCCAGGTGGTGATCATTGCTCAAGGCTTGCCATTCACGGGTTTGCGGGTTGTTGCTGGACATACCGTTCTCCTAGACTTTTCAGTGAAGGCGCGCCGTTTGAAGGGCGCGCCCGGCGCATCAGACGGCGAAGAGCAGGAATTCCCGCTCCCACGAACTGATCACGCGCTTGAAGTTTTCATGCTCGGCCCGCTTGACCGCGACGTAGCCTGTGATGAACTTCTGACCCAGGTATTTCTCGATGGTCTTGCTGTTTTCCATACGTTCCAACGCGTCTTCGATGGTCAACGGCAGGCGCAGATTGCGTCGCTCGTAACCACGGCCCACCACGGGTGCGCTCGGGTTATGACCTTCGACCATGCCGATGTAGCCACAGAGCAAACTGGCGGCGATCGCCAGGTACGGGTTGGCATCGGCGCCCGGCAAGCGGTTTTCCACGCGGCGGTTCTGCGGGCCGGCATCCGGTACGCGCAGGCCCACGGTGCGGTTTTCCTCACCCCACTCCACGTTCACCGGCGCCGAGTTGTCGGGCAGGAAACGGCGGAATGAATTCACGTTGGGGGCGAATAAAGGCAGCAATTCGGGGATGAATTTCTGCAGGCCACCAATATGGTTGAGGAACAGTTGGCTCATGCTTCCGTCTTCATTGGAGAAGACGTTCTTGCCGGTGGTTGTGTCGATAATGCTCTGGTGCAGGTGCATCGCACTGCCGGGCTCGCCGGTCATGGGCTTGGCCATGAAGGTAGCGGCCACATTGTGCTTGAGCGCGGCTTCACGCATGGTGCGCTTGAACACCAGAATCTGGTCGGCCAGGGACAATGCATCGCCGTGACGGAAGTTGATTTCCATCTGGGCGGTGCCGTCTTCGTGGATCAGCGTGTCGAGGTCAAGCTCCTGCAGTTCGCACCAGTCGTAGACATCCTCGAACAGGGGGTCGAATTCGTTGGCCGCTTCTATAGAGAAGGACTGACGCCCCGTCTCCGGGCGACCGGAACGGCCAATCGGCGGTTGCAGCGGGAAGTCCGGGTCTTCGCAGCGCTTGGTCAGGTAGAACTCCATCTCCGGCGCCACGATTGGCTGCCAGCCGCGGTCGGCGTAGAGCTTGAGGACTTTCTTGAGCACGTTGCGCGGCGACAGCTCGATCGGGTTGCCTTGCTTGTCGTAGGTGTCGTGGATCACCTGGGCGGTCGGCTCGATGGCCCAGGGCACCAGGAATACCGCGTTCTGGTCGGGGCGGCAGATCATGTCGATGTCGGCCGGGTCGAGCAATTCGTAATAGATGTCGTCTTCGACATAGTCGCCGGTCACGGTCTGCAACAGAACGCTTTCGGGCAGGCGCATGCCTTTTTCGGCGATGAACTTGTTGGTCGGCGAGATCTTGCCCCGGGTGATGCCGGTGAGGTCGCCAATCATGCATTCGACTTCTGTGATCTTGTGGTCTTTCAACCAATCGGTGAGCTGGTCGAGGTTGTTACTCATAAATGCCTCTGGGCTGGGTTTCCTGGCATCCATTAAAGGCCAGGCGTTGGTTGACGCAGCATCCGCGTCGTTTGTTCGTTCAGGGTAAGAGCTTACCTGCCATTTGCCCCAGGGTTGCATTCCTCACGCCAAACTTGTGCAGAATCATGATCGGCACAGCGAATGAGGGCCGGTCGGCGGCGTGGGAGTTGGCAAAGAAGAGGTCGGACGGGCCGTCAAGAATATTGGCCGGTGCGTGAGCGCTCACGCGGGACGAACGGACTGCGGGCAACGCCTGGCTGAAGCAGGCAGAGACGCCGATTGGCGGCAGGTGAAACATGAAGCACCCCGATATTATTGCTGTTATGGGTTTGAATCGAGCTTAGCCTTGTTCATTTTTTTACACAACACCCCCGTAAAAAATACAACACGGCCCGCTCAAGGCTGCATGTCCTCAGCCACCAAAACCCAAAAAACCGCCCCAAAAAGCCCCAAAAAAGGCGCCTCGGCGCTTTTTTAGGGCAAAAAAGGCCTCGCTTGACTTCGGCATGCCGTTCGGGTTGACTGAAACCAGAAAAGATCAATGATTGATATTTTTAACAACAAAGGTGTTGCATCATGTCGGTACCCCCGCGTGCCGTTCAGCTTAACGAAGCGAACGCGTTCCTTAAGGATCATCCTGAGGTTCTGTACGTAGACCTTCTAATTGCGGATATGAATGGTGTGGTGCGCGGTAAGCGCATCGAACGCACCAGCCTCCACAAGGTTTACGAGAAGGGCATTAACTTGCCTGCCTCTTTATTTGCCCTGGATATCAACGGCTCTACGGTGGAAAGCACCGGCCTGGGCCTGGATATCGGCGATGCTGACCGAATCTGTTATCCAATCCCCGACACCCTGTGCAACGAGCCATGGCAAAAGCGCCCAACCGCGCAATTGCTGATGACCATGCACGAACTGGAAGGTGAACCGTTCTTCGCCGATCCGCGCGAAGTGCTCCGTCAAGTCGTCAGCAAGTTTGACGACATGGGCCTGACCATCTGCGCCGCCTTCGAGCTTGAGTTCTACCTGATCGACCAGGAGAACGTGAACGGCCGGCCACAACCGCCGCGCTCGCCGATTTCCGGCAAACGCCCGCACTCGACACAGGTCTACCTGATCGACGACCTCGACGAATACGTCGACTGCCTCCAGGACATTCTGGAAGGTGCCAAAGAGCAAGGCATTCCGGCCGATGCGATCGTCAAGGAAAGTGCCCCGGCGCAGTTCGAAGTTAACCTGCACCACGTCGCCGACCCGATCAAGGCATGCGACTACGCGGTATTGCTCAAGCGCCTGATCAAGAACATCGCCTACGACCATGAGATGGACACCACCTTCATGGCCAAGCCTTACCCAGGCCAGGCAGGCAATGGTTTGCACGTACACATCTCCATTCTGGACAAGGACGGCAAGAACATTTTTGCCAGCGAGGATCCCGAGCAGAACGCCGCATTGCGTCACGCGATCGGCGGTGTGCTGGAGACCCTGCCCGCCCAAATGGCGTTCCTGTGCCCCAACGTCAACTCCTACCGTCGTTTCGGCGCACAGTTCTACGTGCCGAACTCGCCGTGCTGGGGCCTGGACAACCGCACCGTGGCGATTCGCGTACCGACCGGCTCGTCCGATGCGGTGCGTATCGAACACCGTGTGGCCGGCGCCGATGCCAACCCGTACCTGCTGATGGCTTCGGTCCTGGCGGGCGTGCATCACGGTCTGACCAACAAGATCGAACCGGGCGCGCCAGTGGAAGGCAACAGCTACGAGCAGAACGAACAGAGCCTGCCGAACAACCTGCGCGATGCCCTGCGTGAGTTGGACGACAGCGAGGTGATGGCCAAGTACATCGATCCTAAATACATCGATATCTTCGTCGCCTGTAAGGAAAGTGAGCTGGAGGAGTTCGAACACTCCATCTCCGACCTTGAGTACAACTGGTATCTGCATACCGTGTAAGCGGTTGCTGCAGTAGAGGAACGCCGCTGACTGGGGTCAGCGGCGTTTTTTTTGGTTTGTCCGACCGACCGCAGTGGCTTGCCTGCGATGGCGCTTTGGCAGACAACACAGATTCCTGCTCATACAATGCCTGTTGCCTTGCAGGAGACTTTCATGACCACCCGCCCCGCCGCCCCTCGCAAACCGCGCGCCCGCAGCCAGGCCCGGATAGACGCGATTCTGGACGCCGCCCGCGCCTTGCTGGCAGCCGAAGGCGTGGCCGGTTTGTCGATCTACAGCGTGGCCGAACGGGCGCAGATCCCGCCCTCCTCGGTGTACCACTTTTTCGCCAGCGTGCCGGCATTGCTGGAGGCGTTGACCGCCAATGTGCACGCGGCCTTTCGCGCGGCCATTGAAGCGCCCATCGAACATGACTCAATCAAGACGTGGCGCGACCTGTCCTGCATCGTCGAGCAGCGCATGCTCACCATCTACAGCAACGATGCCGCCGCCCGCCAGTTGATCCTGGCCCAGCATGGGCTGACCGAAGTAACCCAGGCCGATCGCCAGCATGATCTGGAGTTGGGGGATTTGATGCTGGAGGTGTTCAACCGCCACTTCGAAGTGCCCACACTGCCGAGCGATGTGGATGTGTTTGCTCTGGCGCTGGAATTGAGCGACCGCGTCTATGCGCGCTCGGTGCATCAGCATGGGCTGATCACGCCGCGCATGGCGCAAGAAGGGATGCGGGTGTTTGATGCGTATGTGGGGCTTTATTTGCCGGCGTATTTGCCCAAGCGCTGAGTTGTGTAACGGCTGGACTGGCCTCTTCGCAGGCAAGCCAGCTCCCACATTGACCGGGTTTCACCTTTGAAAGGCAGTCAATGTGGGAGCAGGGTTTGCCCGCGATGAGGGCCTCGGGATCGATGCAAATCACAACTTGGCAATCGACACCTCAGTGGATTTCACAAAGGCAATCACCTCACTGCCAATCACCAGCTCCAGCTCCCTGACCGAGCGGGTGGTAATCACGGACGTGACGATGCCGGACGCTGTCTGCACGTCGATTTCCGACAGCACGTCGCCTTCGACGATTTCCTTGATGGTGCCTTTGAACTGGTTACGCACGTTGATGGCTTTGATAGTCATGATGTTTCTCCTGTGTGAGTTATTGCGCCCAACGCAATTGCGTCGGCAGCGGTGAAACCGGTTCGGGTTCCGGTGGTGAGCCGGGCAGCGACAGCACGCGGTTGAGCACTTCGGCTTCCAGCGCAGCCAGGCGGTGTGAGCCACGGGCGCGGGGACGCGGCAGCTCGACATTCAGGTCGAGGCCGATTTCGCCGTCTTCGATCAGGATGACCCGGTCGGCGATCGCCACGGCTTCACTGACGTCATGGGTGACCAGCAACACGGTGAAGCCGTGTTTGCGCCAAAGATTTTCGATCAGTTGCTGCATTTCGATACGGGTCAGGGCATCCAGCGCGCCCAGCGGTTCATCCAGCAATAACAGACGCGGCTGGTGAATCAAGGCGCGCGCCAGGGCGACGCGCTGCTTCTGGCCACCGGACAAAGCCGCCGGCCACTCATCGGCACGCTCGGCCAGGCCCACCGCCTCCAGCGCGTCCAACGCCCTGGGGCGCCAGTTGCCCCTGAGGCCAAGGCCGACGTTATCGATGATCTTTTTCCACGGCAGCAAGCGCGCTTCCTGGAACATCAGCCGCGTGTCTTCGATCGCTTCGTGCAGCGGCGCACAGCCCGCCAGCAGCTCGCCGCCAGTGGCTTTGTCCAGGCCCGCCAGCAGGCGCAGCAAGGTACTTTTGCCACAGCCGCTGCGGCCGACCACGGCCACGAACTGGCCGGCAGGAATATGCAGGTCGATTTCCTTGAGCACTTCGCGAGCGCCAAAGGACTTGCGCAACTTGCGCACCGCCAGGGGAATACCCTTCAGCAAGCGCGGGGGTTGTTGGGCCGTCATGCCGCACCTCCCTTATTCACTTGATACGCCGGATGCCAGCGCAGCCATACCCGTTCCAGGCCACGCGCCGCCAGGTCGGCCAGCTTGCCGAGGATCGCGTACATCACGATGGCCAGCACCACCACGTCGGTTTGCAGGAACTCGCGGGCATTCATCGCCAGGTAACCGATGCCGGAACTGGCCGAGATGGTTTCCGCCACGATCAGCGTCAACCACATAAAGCCCAGGGCAAAGCGCACGCCCACCAGGATCGACGGCAACGCGCCCGGAAGAATCACTTGCCGGAACAGACTGAAGCCGGACAACCCGTAGCTGCGCGACATCTCCACCAGCGCCGGATCGACGTTGCGTATGCCGTGGTACGTATTCAGGTAGATCGGGAATAACGTGCCGAGCGCCACCAGGAAAATTTTCGCGGTCTCGTCGATCCCGAACCACAGGATCACCAATGGAATCAGCGCCAGGTGCGGCACGTTGCGGATCATCTGCACCGAGCTGTCCAGCAACCGTTCGCCCCACTTCGACAGGCCGGTGATAAAGCCCAGGGCCAGGCCGATGCTGCCACCGATCACAAAGCCCAGGCCTGCGCGCCAGCCACTGATGGCCAGATGTGTCCAGATTTCGCCGCTGCGGATCAGGTTGATGCCGGCCTCGATGACGGCACTGGGCGCCGGCAGGATACGCGTCGACAGCCAACCCGCCGTCACCGACAACTGCCACACCGCCAGCAATAAAATCGGCAACACCCAGGGCGCCACGCGATGACTGAATTTTTCCAGGTTCATAGCGCCGCCTCAGCTCTGCGATGCAGCTTTGGGAAGGATGTCGTTGGCCACCATCTCACCGAATGGGCTGACGTAGCCGGCGCTTTTCGGCAGTTCGGCACGTTCGATATCCAAGTGAGGGAACAGCAGCTCGGCAACCCGATACGCCTCTTCCAGGTGTGGATAACCGGAGAAGATAAAGGTGTCGATGCCCAGGTCGGCGTACTCCTTCACCCGCGCCGCAACCGTTGGGCCATCGCCCACCAGCGCAGTGCCCGCGCCGCCGCGCACCAGGCCGACGCCCGCCCACAGGTTGGGGCTGACTTCCAGGTTGTCGCGACTGCCGCCATGCAAGGCCGCCATGCGCTGCTGGCCTACCGAATCGAAGCGCGCCAGGGACGCCTGGGCGCGGGCGATGGTTTCGTCGTCCAGGTGGGAAATCAGTTTATCGGCGGCTTTCCAGGCCTCCTCGTTGGTTTCACGCACGATCACATGCAAGCGAATGCCAAAGCGCAGGGTGCGACCGAGTTTCTCGGCCTTGGCGCGCACTTGTTGAATCTTCTCCGCCACCGCTGCCGGGGGTTCGCCCCAGGTCAGCACCATTTCCACTTGTTCGGCCGCCAAGTCCTGGGCCGCTTCGGACGAGCCGCCGAAGTACAGCGGTGGGCGTGGCTGCTGGATCGGCGGGTAGAGCAACTTGGCGCCTTTGACGCTGATGTGCTCGCCGTCGTAATCCACGGTCTCGCCTTCGAGCACGCGGCGCCAGATACGGGTGAATTCCACCGACGCTTGATAGCGCTCTTCGTGGCTGAGGAACAAGCCGTCGCCGGCCAGTTCCTCCGGATCACCGCCGGTCACCAGGTTGAACAGCGCACGGCCACCGGACAAACGGTCCAGCGTCGCCGCCTGGCGCGCGGCTACCGTCGGGGAAATGATTCCGGGGCGCAGCGCGACGAGGAATTTCAAGCGCTGAGTCACGGGAATCAGCGAGGCGGCCACCAGCCACGAGTCTTCGCAAGAGCGCCCGGTAGGGATCAATACCCCACCGAAGCCCAGGCGGTCAGCGGCTTGAGCCACTTGTTGCAGGTAACCATGATCGACGGCGCGAGCGCCTTCGGCGGTACCCAGGTAATGACCGTCGCCGTGGGTAGGCAGGAACCAGAAAATATTGAGGCTCATGGAGTTGTCTCCTGAAAAAGTCGGATTACGGCGCTTTGGCAACAGCGGCGGGCGGGGTCCAGATCACGTCCTTGATGCTCAAGGGCTTGGGGATCAATTTGAGCTGGTAGAAGCTGTCGGCGATTTTCTGCTGGGCCGCGACCACGTCAGGCGTGAGGAACAGCGCGCCGTAGCCCTGGCGTTTCACCGAGGTCAGGGTGATATCAGCGGGCAGGCCGAGCAGCGGTGCGACCTGGTCAGTCACTTGCTGGGGGTTGGCCTTGGACCATTCGCCCACGGCGCGCACTTCTTCCACCAGCGCCTTGATCACCTCGGGGTGCTGTTCGGCGTAGGGCCTGGTCGCCAGGTAGAACTGGTGGTTATCGGCAATGCCGGTACCGTCGCGCAGGGTGCGCGCTTGCAGCTGTTTCTCGGCGGCGGCCTGGTAGGGGTCCCAGATCACCCAGGCGTCCACACTGCCGCGCTCGAAGGCGGCGCGGGCATCGGCGGGCGGCAGGAACACGGTTTTCACGTCGGTGTAGGCCAGGCCGGCGTCTTCCAGCGCACGTACCAGCAGGTAGTGCACGTTGGAGCCTTTGTTCAGGACAATTTTCTTGCCCTTGAGCTCGGCCACCGATTTGATCGTTGACTCCTTCGGCACCAGGATCGCTTCACTGGTCGGCGCCGGCGGCTCGTAGGCCACGTAAAGCAGATCCGCACCGGCGGCCTGGGCGAATACGGGTGGGGTTTCGCCGGTGACGCCAAAGTCGATTGAGCCGACGTTCAGGCCCTCGAGCAATTGCGGGCCGCCGGGGAATTCGGTCCATTGCACCTGCACGCCCTGGGCCGCCAGGCGACTTTCCAGGGAGCCCTTGGCCTTGAGCAGCACCAGCGTGCCGTATTTCTGATAACCGATCCGCAGGGTTTGTGCGGCGTGGGCTTGAACGATGGCGCCGAAGGACACAGCCGCAGCAAACAGTGCGACCAGACCACGACGCAAAATGACAGTGCGCATGGCGCTCTCTCCAAATATGCGATGGGGGTGTTGGCTGCACCTGCTTGGCCGTTGGCGGCTGAGTAAGGTGAGTGTTTCCAGATGTCGGGGTGAGGCTCAAATGCTCCAGCGAGCACTCAACAAGCGTTCATTCAATACATGCGGGTCCAGCGGTTTCGGGCGGCGGGCCATGGCGCTGTAAAACTGCTCCAGGGCCTCGTGCAAACGCTGTTCAAGCACGGGCACCAATTGCGCCTGGGCACTGCCTTCGCCGTAGGCGATCTGGCTGTCTTCGGCGTAAATCCCATGGAGCAATTCCTGCGCCTTCAGCGCCGACAGCACGGGCTTGAGGGCGTAGTCCACCGCCAGCATGTGCGCGATGCTACCGCCGGTGGCCATCGGCAAGACCACCTTGTGGGCCAGGGCGCGCTCGGGCAGCAAGTCGAGTACCGTCTTCAAGGCACCGGAGAACGACGCCTTGTACACCGGCGTGGCGATCACCAGGCCATCGGCATTCGCCACTTGCTGCAACAGGTCAATGACCTTGGGGCTGTCGAACCGCGCATGCAGCAGGTCTTCAGCCGGGAAGTCGCGTATCTGGTAACTCACCACTTCCACGCCCTGGTCCTGCAACCATTGACGGGCTTTGTGCAGCAAAACCCCTGAGCGGGAACGCTGACTGGGACTGCCTCCAAGTGTTACGACCAGCATGCAAGTATTCCTTGAGCAAGTGTCGGCGATTCGTTGTGTGACGATGGCGCCAAGATGGAACAGACCTTAGCAGCAGATTCATATATCTTTAAATCTTATTTATTCATTTGTTTATTCCATAAAAACATATGTAACAAACGGATCTTCAGGCGCAAAAAAAGGCCGTCGAAACGGCCTGAAAACCCCTGCTGCGCGAGTCGATTTCAGCTTGAAACGCGGTAGAAATGTGGGAGCGGGCTTGCTCACGAATGCGGGCTGTCAGTTGATGCTTCTTTTGACGACACGCCGCTTTCGCGAGCACGCCCGCTCCCACATCAGTTTTGCGTCAACGATTGGGCTGTGGAGTAAGGCGCAGGTACGGTTTGACTGCCCTGTAGCCCTTCGGAAAGCGTTTCTTGATCTCTTCCTCATCCTTGAGCGACGGCACGATCACCACTTCATCCCCGTCCTGCCAGTTGGCCGGGGTGGCGACCTTATGGTTGTCGGTCAATTGCAACGAGTCGATCACCCGCAGGATTTCATGGAAGTTACGGCCAGTGCTGGCCGGGTAGGTGATGGTCAGGCGAATCTTCTTGTTCGGGTCGATCACGAACAAGGAACGCACCGTGAGGGTGTCGCTGGCGTTGGGGTGGATCAGGTCGTAGAGGTCCGAGACCTTGCGGTCGGCATCGGCCAGGATCGGGAAATTGACGACGGTGTTCTGGGTTTCGTTGATGTCTTCGATCCACTTGTGGTGCGAGTCCACCGGGTCTACCGACAACGCAATGGCCTTGACGCCCCGCCGGGCGAATTCATCCTTGAGCTTGGCGGTGAAGCCCAACTCGGTGGTGCACACCGGTGTGAAGTCCGCGGGGTGGGAAAACAGCACACCCCAGCTATCGCCCAGCCATTCGTGGAAACGAATCGTGCCGGCGCTGGAATCCTGCTCGAAGTCGGGGGCGATGTCGCCCAATCTTAGGCTCATGATGTGGCTCCTGATGACTGCTTATGGAGCCCACTGTGCAGGGTTTGAAGAGAATTTAAAAAGAATGAATATCGATTTATCTAGACGATAAAAGAATATTAAAAATCTGTTCATTGGACGTCATCAGGGCCGAGGAGCACCATCGCTTCCAAGGTTCGAGAAGGCCTTGAGACGCTGTACAAAGAGGGTTCAGGAAGGGCTTGCGGGGTTGAGCCCGACTTGAAAAGCAAGACACCTTGCCCGGCATTGCGCCGGGCAAGGTTTTACAGTCTTACAACAGCGGGATCGAGTAGCTGACGATCAAGCGGTTTTCGTCCTGGTTACGCGCGTTGGCGATATCGCTGCGCCACATAGCGTTTTTCCATGCCACGCCGACGTTTTTCAGCGGACCTTCCGGTACGACGTAGGCAACAGTGATGTCACGTTCCCACTCGGACTGGCCGGTGAATTCGGCACGGTTGCTGGCGACGGTGTCGATATGGTCGCCCTTCAGGTACACGAGGCCGGCGGTCAGGCCAGGTACGCCAACCTTGGCGAAGTCGTAGGAGTAGCGAGCTTGCCAGGTACGCTCGCCTGCGCGGGCGAACTTCTGGATTTGCATGTCGGTGGTGATATACGCCGACGAGCCATCACCCTGGTTCAGCCAAGGGAAGTCGCTGCTGCCGTTGCTGACCTGATAACCGCCACCAAAGGTGTGACCGGCCACCGAGTACAGGAACAGGCCGCTGTACAGGTTGTTGTCGACCTTGCCACGGCCGGAGTTGACGCCACCGTAGTTGCCGGTGGAGAAGTACGCGGACTGGTTGCCGTTGTTACCGTCGTCGGAGCTGTTGAAGTAACGCAGGTCGGACTTCAACACGCCTGGACCGATAGCCCAGTTGTGAGTCAGGCCCAGGAAGTGTTGTTTGTAGAAATCTTCCAGGTTGCCGTAGTAGTACTGGGCGGTCAGATCCTTGGTGATCTTGTAGTCGCCACCGGCGTAGTAGAACTTGTTGCTCGAACGCCAGTTCACACCACGGCTGTTGGCGCCGGAGATGGACAGGCTTTCGTTGTTGCTGGAGTTACGGCCTTTGGCTTTTTCGATCTGACCGGCAACCAGGGTCAGGTCCTTGAATTCGCCGGAGGTGATCTGGCCACCCTGGAAGGTCTGCGGCAGCATACGACCATCGTTGGTCACGATAACCGGCAGCTTGGGCTGCAAGGTACCCAGCTTCAATTCAGTCTGGGAGACCTTGGCTTTGGCAGTCAGGCCCAGGCTCGAGTAGTTATCAACGGCTTCGCCATTGGATTTGCTCGGGAAGATGGTGCCGCCGTACGAACTGGCGGTTGCGCCGTTGGTACCGCCACCGGAATCAAGACGGACACCCAACAGGCCAATCGCGTCAAGACCGAAGCCAACGGTGCCTTGGGTATAACCGGAGATGAAGCGCAGATCGAAGCCTTGGCCCCATTCTTCGTTCTTGCTTGGGTTGGCAGTGCCTTCGCGGTTATCGGTGTTGATGTAAAAGTTACGCAGACCCAGTGTGGCCTTGCTGTCTTCGATGAAACCGGCAGCGCCTGCTTGCTGGGCGATTGCGCCCAACGCTACAGCCACAGCCAAGGTGGACTTCTTCATGTACCGCTCCTCTCATTTCTAATTTTTGTATTTCTTTGGTCTCGGGTCTGACGCCCTCGATCCACAGATGCGCGATTAGCGCCAGATAGTGACTAGCAAGTCAATCGTAACCTGACGTGTCTACTACCTTCGTCTAATCGCAGTTGATTTGGTCCCTGCAGGGTAATGAGTTTTTCATACACCCAAAAAGAATTGTTTCATTCTTTTTAATACGATTCAGGAATAAGCACAATCATGAAACAGGCTAGTCAGGCTAGACGAACCCACCCATAAGCTAATTCCTAAAGGGTATTTATTAGTGCTTTTTTAGATCGACTAGTGTTGACGCTCTGTTGCATACGTCACTCACGATCAAAAAGGCGACGCCATCATGGCCAAACGCACATCCTCCCGTCAATTTGTTACAGTTTTTGTATCGGCATTACTTTCTTTTTGTGTCAACGCGGCCGACCTGACGGTCGGCTACCAGACCGGCATCGATCCCAGCAAAGTCCCCCAGGCCGATGGCCTCTACGAAAAAGCCATTGGCGAAAAGATCCATTGGCGCAGGTTCAACAGTGGCCCCGACGTGGTCACGGCCATCGCCTCCGGCGATGTGCAAATCGGCAACCTGGGTTCCAGCCCGCTCGCGGCGGCAGCTTCACGCAATCTACCGATTGTGGCGTTTATCGTATCGGCACAAATCAATGCTTCTGAAGCCCTGGTGGTGCGTAATGGCAGCGGTATCGACAAACCCGCCGACCTGATCGGCAAAACCATCGCCACGCCGTTCGTTTCGACCTCCCATTACAGCCTGCTGGGCGCACTGAAGCATTGGGGGCTGGACACCCGACAAGTCAAAGTCGTGAACCTGCAACCGGCCGAAATCGCAGCCGCATGGAAACGGGGAGATATTGACGGCGCATTCGTGTGGTCACCAGCCCTCGGCGAAATCCGCAAGACCGGCAAAACCCTGACAGACGCGGCGCAGGTGGCTCAGTGGGGGGCGCCGACCTTTGAGGTATGGGTGGCGCGCAAGGATTTCGCGGAAAAACATCCCGAAGTCGTGGCCAGGTTTGCCAGGGTCACGCTGGACGCCTTTGCCGACTATGCCGCGCATAAGGACAGCTGGACGGTGGATTCAGAACCGGTACGCAAAATCGCCAAATTGACAGGCTCGAACGCCGCTGACATCCCTGAATTGTTGGCCGGCACCACATTCCCGGATGCACAGGCGCAGCAAACCGACGCGTTGCTCAAGGGCGGCACGGCGAAAGCGATTGGGGAAACGGCGAAGTTTCTGAAGGAGCAGGGCAAGGTGGAAACCGTATTGCCGGATTATTCCGCCTATGTGACCGATAAATTCATCACGGAATAAACGCGGTCCAATGTGGGAGGTTGGGGGGCAAGCCCCTCCCACATTTTGATAGGTAGTGTTTGCTGGATCGCGTTTACAGGGCTTTCTCGAAGATCTTCGAATTGCGCTGATAGTTGTACAGCGACGCCCGCGCCGAGGGCAGGCGGTCCACGCTGCTGGGCACAAAGCCGCGCTCACGGAACCAGTGCGCGGTGCGGGTGGTGAGGACAAACAAAGTCTTCAAGCCCTGGGCCCGGGCACGGGTCTCGATGCGTTCGAGCAACACATCGCCTCGTGCGCCATGGCGGTATTCCGGGTTCACCGCCAGGCACGCCAACTCACCCGCATCCGAATCCGCGATCTGATACAACGCCGCGCAGGCGATGATCATGCCTTCACGCTCGACCACGCTGAATTGCTCGATCTCACGCTCAAGCACTTCCCGGGAACGACGTACCAGAATGCCCTGCTCTTCCAGCGGGCTGATCAGGTCGAGCAAACCGCCGACGTCTTCAATTGCCGCTTCGCGCACCAGTTCGAATTGCTCCTGTGCGACCAGCGTACCGCCGCCGTCGCGGGTGAACAGTTCAGTGAGCAAGGCGCCATCTTCGACGTAGCTGACGATATGACTGCGCCCTACTCCACCCCGGCAAGCTTCGGCGGCGGCATCGAGCAGCTCTGCCTGATAATTGCTGCCCAGGCGCTGCAGATGAGCCGGCACTTGCTGCGGACGCAACTCACGCACCAGCCGGCCGTTTTCATCGATCAAGCCCAAGTCGGCCCCGAACAGCAGCAATTTGTCGGCACCCAAGTCGATGGCGGCACGGGTGGCAACGTCTTCGCAGGCCAGGTTGAAAATCTCACCGGTGGGCGAATAACCCAGCGGCGACAGCAGTACGATCGAGCGCTCGTCCAGCAACCGGTTGATGCCCTTGCGGTCGACCCGGCGTACTTCACCGGTGTGGTGATAGTCCACGCCTTCAAGCACACCGATTGGCCGCGCGGTCACCAGGTTGCCGCTGGCCACCCGCAGGCGCGAGCCCTGCATGGGCGATGAGGCCATGTCCATGGACAGGCGCGCTTCGATGGCGATACGCAATTGCCCTACCGCGTCGATCACGCATTCGAGCGTCGCCGCATCGGTAATGCGCAAGCCTTCGTGATAAGCCGGGGTCAGGCCCCGCGCCTCAAGGCGCGCTTCAATTTGCGGACGCGAGCCGTGCACCAGCACCAATCGCACACCCAGGCTGTGCAGCAGCACCAGGTCGTGGACGATATTGCCGAAGTTGGGGTGTTCCACACCATCGCCCGGCAGCATCACCACAAAGGTGCAGTCGCGGTGAGCGTTGATGTAGGGCGAAGCGTGACGAAGCCAATTAACGTAGTCGGGCATAACACCTGGGCCTGTAATAAAAAGCAGCCAAAAAAGGATCAATCGTGAAAGCGCACAGCGGGCTGATGGTTATCGTCGGAACAGGCTTGGCGACACGCTCACTCTCCTTTCTATGTACGAACAGGCGGGGGTTAATTTATGCAGGTTTCAGGCAGTAATGTTCGATCAATTCCCGCAATAGACGCACTGTAGGCGTCAAGCGTGACATTTCAAGGTATTCGCCCGGCTGGTGCGCACAGGCGATATCGCCAGGGCCGAGCACCAGGGTTTCACAACCAAGGCGCTGAAGATAAGGCGCTTCGGTGCCGAACGCCACTGCTTCGGCACGATGGCCGGTCAAACGTTCCGCCACCCGCACCAGCTCGGCGTCTTCGGGCTGCTCGAAGGGCGGTACTTCCGGGAACAGCGGCGCGTAATCGATCTTGACTTTATGGCGCTCGGCCAGGGGCTCGAGTTTTTGCCGGATGGCGGCGCGCAGTACCTCAGGGTCCATGCCCGGGAGGGGCCGCAGATCGAATTCCAGAGAGCACTGGCCGCAGATGCGGTTGGGGTTGTCGCCGCCATGGATGCAGCCGAAATTCATGGTCGGCTGTGGCACGCTGAATTGCGGATTGCGGTATTCGCGCTGCCAGGCAAGGCGCAGGCCGCGAAGTTCGCCGATGGCGTCGTGCATGGCTTCGAGGGCGCTATGGCCCAGGCTCGGGTCTGACGAATGGCCGCTGCGGCCGAGGATGTCGATCCGCTCCATCATGATGCCTTTGTGCAGGCGGACCGGCTTGAGGCCGGTCGGTTCGCCGACCACCGCCGCCCGGCCCAACGGCCGCCCCGCTTCGGCCAATGCACGGGCACCGGACATCGAGCTTTCTTCATCGCAGGTGGCGAGGATCAGCAGCGGTTGCTTGAACGGCTGGTCCAGCAGTGGCAACACCGCTTCAATCGCCAGCGCAAAAAATCCTTTCATGTCGCAACTACCCAATCCTACCCAGCGGCCGTCGACTTCCGTCAGCTTAAGCGGATCGGTTTTCCACAGTGCTTCGTCGTAGGGCACCGTGTCGCTATGGCCGGCCAGCACCAAGCCACCAGGACCACTGCCAAAGCTTGCCAGCAGGTTGAACTTGCCGGGGCTGACTTGCTGGATATCGATGGCGAAGCCCAGGTCGCCCAGCCAAGCGGCGAGCAGATCGATTACCGGGCGGTTGGTCTGGTCGAGCGACGCTTGAGTGCAACTGACCGACGGCGCGGCAATCAATGCGGCGAACTGCTCTTTCATGGACGGTAACGGCATGCGCGGTCTCCCACTTCCCGGATGAACCCCACTATAGAGCCATCTGCACGACACAATAAACCGTTGCGGCACGTTGCCGGGCTCAGTCCTGTACACTGCACGACCTTGGCAGCCACACTTTTCCCCGGCTGCGCTCCCGATCCTGGATTTTCCGGCCATGCAGAAAGAAACCGAAATCAAGCTACGCGTCAGCCGCGAAACACTCGCCGCGCTGCGTGAGCACCCGCTACTGAAAAAACGCAACAAAAGTGGCTGGGAACGCCGTGAGTTGATGAACCAGTATTTCGACACCCCCGAGCGCGACCTGGCCCAGGCCAAGGTGGCCCTGCGCTTGCGCAAGGACGGTGACGACATCATCCAGACCCTCAAGACCCGCGGCCAGAGTGTCGCCGGTTTGTCGGAACGTAACGAATACAATTGGGACCTGCCCAAAGCCAAGCTCGACGTGAAGAAACTCGACGGCGAGTGCTGGCCCGAGCAACTGGCCGAGCTGGACAAAAAGACCCTCAAGCCGATTTTTACCACCGATTTCGTGCGCGAGCGCGCCGAAATCGCCTGGGGTCGCGGCAAAGCCAAGGTGGTGATCGAAGCCGCCCTGGACCTGGGCCACGTGGTAGTCGGCAAGCAGAAGGAAGAAATCTGCGAACTGGAGCTGGAACTGCGCGAAGGCGAACCGGCTGCCCTGCTGGAGCTGGCCGCCGAGCTGGCGGCGACCCTGGCACTGATGCCCTGTGACATCAGCAAGGCCGAACGTGGCTATCGCCTGTACGACGCCAGCAGCTATTCCTTGAGCTTGCCGGCACCGCAGATCCACGCCGAAATGCCGCTGGACGATGCTTTCGCCGCGATCATGTGGCACCTGCTGGGCAGCAGCCAGCGCCTGGCCGAGCAATATCGTTTCAATGGCCACTGGCGTCTGCTGCAGGACTGGGTCGAGAACCTCGGCGAATTGCGCGCCCTGATCGGCAGCCTCGGCCAGGCCGCGCCGCGTCAATCCACCAGCGAGTTGCGCAGCGCCCTGGATGCGTTGCTGGAAGACTGGCGCCCGCTGGTCCAGGCCGGTGACGACGATGAAGACATCCGCAAAGCCGCGCCCGAGCAGTTCGTTGAAGAACTGCAGGATGTGCGCTGGGGCCTTTTCTCCCTGAACACCTCGCGCTGGCTGCTGGCACGCACCTGGACCGTCGAGCGCACCGTGCGTGGCAACCGCCAAGGCGCCGCGCAAATCACCAACTGGCTACCGCGCCTGCTGGCCGATGACGCCGTTGCCCTGCAACTGCCTCGCTACCAGCAGCAGCCGGAAGACTTGGCCGAGCAACTGCCGCGTATCGAACGCATCCAGGCCTGGCTGCACCATGCGCGTCACGTGGTGGACATTCCGGAACTGGACCGCTTGTACGGCGAGCTGAACAAGCTGGCGCACCTGGCTAACCAGCCGATTACCGATGAGTCGCTGGATGCGCGGATGCACCAAGCGATTGCGGTGTATCAGAATCGCGCGTGGAAGACCCTTCTGCGTCTGTAATTCATAGCGCAGCACAGTCCCTGTGAGAGCGGGCTTGCTCGCGAAGGCGGTGTATCAGTCATCAGGTATCGACTGACACGACGCCTTCGCGAGCAAGCCCGCTCTCACATTTGTCAGCCCAATACCGGCAGGCTGGTGGTGGATTTGATCTCGGACAAAGCCACAATCGAATTGACCTCCTGAATGCCTGGCACCATCGACAACTTGTCAAAGAAAAACCGCTCGTACGCCTCGATGTCCGACGCGACAATGCGTAACAGAAAATCTACCGCGCCCATCAATACGTAACACTCCAACACTTCCGGAAAGCCACGAATCGCCTCGGTGAACTCAGTGAAGTTGGACCGACCGTGGGCGTTGAGTTTGACCTCGGCGAAAATCTGCGTATTGAGGCCGATTTTCTTGCGGTCCAGCAATGTGACCTGGGCGCGGATCACGCCTTCCTCCTTGAGCCGCTGAATACGCCGCCAGCAAGGTGACTGCGAGAGGCCGACCTTCTCGGCGATCTGTGCGCTGGAGAGCGAAGCGTCCTCCTGGAGCAGGGCCAGGATGCGGCGGTCGTACACGTCCAGTTCGCTGTGCATAAAAATACCCTGTTAACCGATTACTTTGGATTGCTTGATTCATTTCATGGCCTATCAGACCAATCTTAGATAAGAAATCTCCGACAACCAATGTAAAAATTTCTCCAGTCGAATCTGGAGAGTCCGCATGCACGCCGTCGAAACCGTCCACTCTGTAACCCGCGCCGATGTATGGGCCGTCGATAACCTTCACTGCGAGGCGCATTACCGGATCGTCGCGGAGGCGGAACCGGACGTGCTGTGCCGATTGCTGAATTACTTCGCGCTGCAATTTCTTACGCCCAAACAGGTGATCGTGAACAGGCAAGACGACCTGCTGCACATCGACATCGTGACGGACGGCCTGAGCTGGCATCGCGCTCAGGTGATCGGTGAAAAATTTCGAAACCTGATCAACGTGTGTTCTCTGGAACTGTGGCCGGCGGGTTGCGCACGGCCCCAAGCCGTGGCGGCGACGTCTCGGTAAAAGCCTGCAATACACGCCCGAGGAGGATTTTCAAAAGCTGGCTAGCCTGGGATTACCCCCGACGCCAACCGGAAACCCTTATGCCCGCCGCCCTGCAAGATCGCCCTCTGGAACTGCATCAGCTGCTGCCTGCATTGATCGAGCAGCATCTGATTACGCCGGAGACGGCGCGGCGGTTGTCGTCCGCCCCCACCAGCGCCCAGCATCCCCTGGAACGTATTGCCGAGGAAGGACCGTGCCTGGAAACGCTTACGCAGTGGCTGGCCCGGCAGGTCGATCAGCCTTACCTACGCATCGACCCGCTGAAGATCGACGTGGCGACGGTGGTGCCGTTGATGTCCCACGCCTTTGCTCAGCGCCACGCCATCCTCGCAGTGGCCGTGGATGCGCGCAGCGTTACGGTCGCCAGTGCTCAACCCCACGTCAGCGGCTGGGAGGCGGGCCTTTCCCAAGTACTCAAACGCTCGATCAAGCGCGTGGTAGCCAACCCCCAAGCCATCCAGCGCTGTATCAACGAGTTTTACCGGTTGGCCAAATCAGTCAGTGGCGCTGATCAAAAGATGGCGGCGCCCGGTAATGTCGAACTGCTCAACCTCGGCGCCAGCGATAAGGAGCCCCACGCCGATGATGCGCATATCGTCAATATCGTCGACTGGCTGTTGCAGTACGCCTTTAACCAACGGGCCAGCGATATCCATATCGAGCCCTGCCGCGAACAGGGTCGCGTGCGCTTTCGCATCGATGGGCTGTTGCATGACGTCTACCAATTTCCACCCCAGGTCACCACCGCTGTGGTCAGCCGGTTGAAAAGCCTTGGCCGTATGAACGTGGCAGAAAAGCGCAAGCCCCAGGATGGCCGCATCAAAATGAAAACCCCGGCAGGCACTGAAGTGGAACTGCGCCTGTCGACCTTGCCCACCGCCTTTGGCGAGAAGCTGGTCATGCGCATTTTCGATCCCCAGGTGCTGCTTAAGGATTTCGACCAGTTGGGGTTGTCTGCCGAAGATCAACAGCGCTGGCAGGCCATGACGCGGCAGGCCAACGGCATCATTCTGGTCACCGGCCCCACCGGCTCGGGCAAGACCAGCACGCTCTACACCACCCTCAAGCAACTGGCGAGCCGCGAGGTCAACCTGTGCACGGTGGAAGACCCCATCGAAATGGTCGAACCGGCGTTCAACCAGATGCAGGTGCAACACAACATCGACCTTACCTTCGCCAGCGGTATCCGCGCGTTGCTGCGCCAAGACCCGGACATCATCATGATCGGCGAGATCCGCGACCAGGAAACCGCCGAAATGGCGATCCAGGCAGCATTAACCGGGCATCTGGTGCTGTCGACCCTGCATACCAACGATGCGCCGAGCGCCATCAGCCGCCTGCAGGAACTGGGCATTGCCCATTATTTGATCAAGGCGACGTTGATAGGCGTGATGGCACAACGCTTGGTGCGGGTCCTGTGCCCTCACTGCAAGCGCGCCGTAGCCGAAGGTTACGAAGCCGCCGGCTGCGTGGAGTGCCGCGACAGTGGTTATCGCGGCAGAGCCGGGCTCTACGAAATCATGACCCTGGACGACACCCTCAAGGCGCTGATCACCCCCGGCGCGGACGTGCAGGCCATGCGCCATGCGGCTCTCGGGCAAGGCATGCACAGCCTGCGGATGGCCGGCATGCAAAAGGTGAAGGCCGGGCTCACGACAATGGCGGAAGTACTCAGGGTTACCCCAGGGGATTCAGAAACAAATCCTTTGTTCGTGGGGCACTGAAACCGTTCTTATCCGTGACGAGACCGTTACAATCGGCCGAACGTCGTGTCACTGACATCATCAGATAGGAAATCGCTATGCAGATCGGAACCGTACTGCTTCTTTTCGTAGGGTTGGCCATTGCCATCCTGTTCATGGGTTTCAAGGTGGTGCCCCAAGGCTACCAGTGGACAGTCGAACGTTTCGGCCGCTACACCAACACCCTCAAGCCCGGCCTTAACATCATCATCCCGGTCATGGACCGCATCGGCCGCAAGATCAACGTGATGGAAAGCGTGCTGGATATTCCTCCCCAGGAAGTGATTACCGCTGACAACGCCACCGTGCAGATCGACGCCGTGTGCTTCTTCCAAGTGGTCAACACTGCCCAGGCGGCGTATGAGGTGAACAACCTCGAGCATGCCATCCGCAATTTGCTGCAAACCAATATTCGTACGGTGCTTGGCTCCATGGAGCTGGATGCCATGCTCAGCCAGCGCGACGGTATCAACGAAAAACTGCTGCGCACCGTCGACGAAGCCACCGCGCCGTGGGGCATCAAGATCACCCGTATCGAAATCAAGGACATCAGCCCGCCAGCCGACCTGATGGCGGCCATGTCCGGGCAGATGAAAGCCGAGCGGATCAAGCGTGCACAGATCCTCGAAGCCGAAGGCCTGCGAGCCTCGGCCATCCTCACCGCCGAAGGCAAGAAGCAGGCGCAGATCCTCGAGGCCGAGGGTAGCCGCCAGGCCGCCTTCCTTGAATCCGAAGCGCGCGAGCGTCAGGCCGAGGCTGAAGCCCGCGCAACCCAAGTGGTATCGGAAGCGATCGCCTCCGGCAACGTGCAGGCTGTGAATTACTTTGTCGCGCAGAAATACATTGATGCCTTGGGCAAGCTGGCGTCGGCCAACAACAGCAAAGTAATCCTGATGCCGCTGGAAGCCAGCCAGGTAATTGGCGCCGTGGGCGGTATCGGCGAGATCGTCAAAGCGACTTTCGACAACAAGAAAGGCTGAGGTCGCCACCATGTGGGATTTTCTGCAGCATCTTTCGTTTTGGGACTGGTTGGCGCTGGGCACCGTGTTGTTGATCCTCGAGGTGTTCGGTGCCGGAGGTTACCTGTTGTGGATGGGTATCGCCGCAGCCGCCGTGGGGGTGATCAAGTTTCTCGTCCCGCCCCTGGGGCTTGAGTGGCAACTGTTGCTGTTCGCCCTGTTGTCGATATTGACCGCCGTGTACTGGTGGAGACGCCAACGCAGCAGCGCCAAGACCAGCGACCAACCGGGCTTGAACGAGCGCGGCTCGGAGCTGGTGGGGCGCACCTTCGTGGTGCATCAGGCGATCGCGGATGGCAGAGGCAAGGTCAAGGTCGGTGATGGCGTATGGATGGTAACGGGTGCCGACGCCCCCGTAGGCGCTCAAGTCCGCGTGGTTGGCCAGGATGGGGTCGTTTTAAAGGTTGAAACTGTTTAGTCAGTGATGGAACTGGATCAAGTTAACTACAATCAAAACGTACAGATAACCCACCGGAGTCACCCACCATGCGTCTCAAATATGCTGTCGCAACCCTCGCTGTGCTATCCCTCCCTGTCGGCTCAGCCATGGCCGACAGCTTCTGGCGTAATGTCATCTCGTCGGGCGCCACCACCGGCTCGACTTACCTGACGTTCAAGGACCACAAGCTGGTCGTTGCTGCCCAGGATGACGCCGGCAGCTTCGTTGCCAGCGACGGCGGCATCCGCGGCCCGTACCTGGAAGCGGCCATGCAGAAAGTCCGCGCCGATAACCCTGGCCTGCAGGCCACGGATATGGAACTGGCCAACGCCATCCTCGCGAAGAACGCTGTCACCGAGTAACAACTGCACGTTAAAAAATGCCGCTTTTTCAAGCGGCATTTTTTTGCCCGCAACCTGACGAATCGTTCACGGGCGACAGGCTATATTCAGTCGAGCCGTGCAACCATGCAGGCCTCACACGTCCATCACTCATCGCCTACCCGAAACGGATGCCTTCTTCGTCATGAGCCAACAGCCCTTCCTGCCGTTCTCCAAACCTACCATTGACGAAGCCACGATCTCGGCGGTCGGCGATGTCCTGCGTTCCGGCTGGATCACCAGCGGGCCGAAGGTGCAGGCGTTCGAAGCGCAATTGTCGGAGTACTTTGGCGGCCGTCCGGTACGCACCTTCAACTCCGGCACCTGCACCATGGAGATCGCGTTGCGCATCGCCGGTATCGGGCCTGGGGATGAAGTCATCACCACGCCTATCTCGTGGGTCGCCACGGCCAACGTCATCCTCGAAGTGGGTGCCACCCCTGTATTTGCCGATATCGACCCGCTGACCCGCAACATCGACCTGGCCCAGGTTGAAGCGGCAATTACCCCGCGCACCAAGGCGATCATCCCGGTCTATCTGGCCGGCTTGCCTCTGGACATGCCGATGCTTTACGCGCTGGCCAACAAGTACAACCTGCGCATCGTCGAGGATGCCGCCCAGGCCCTGGGTTCCAGCTGGGACGGGGAACGCATCGGCGCTACCGGCGACTTCGTGTCGTTCAGCTTCCAGGCAAACAAGAACATCACCTCATCCGAAGGCGGCTGCCTGGTGTTGAACAACGCCGAAGAAGCCCGTCTGGCCGAGAAATACCGCCTGCAAGGCGTTACCCGCAGCGGTTTCGACGGCCTGGACGTGGACGTGCTGGGGGGCAAATTCAACATGACCGATATCGCCGCCGCCATTGGCCTGGGGCAATTTGCCCACATCGAGAAGATCACCGCCCACCGCCAGCACCTGGCACGGCACTATTTCAAATGCTTCGGCAGTGACTTTGAAGAACAGTACGGCGCGCAACTGCCGCCGGCAGACTTCGAAAACAGCAACTGGCACCTGTTCCAACTGGTCTTGCCGGAGCGTCAGGATGGTTTGCCCGCACGCGCCACCTTTATGGAGCAGATGCAGGCCCACGGCGTCGGCATTGGCTATCACTACCCGCCGATCCACCTGCTGAGCCTGTATCGGGCACAGGGGTTCAAGGAAGGCATGTTCCCGGTTGCAGAAAAAGTGGGGCGTTTGATTGTGTCGTTGCCGATGTTTACGGCGATGACGGAGGCGGATGTGGAGCGGGCTGCAGCGGCTGTGAAAGCGGTGTTGAAAACTCACGGTTGATACAGCTAAGTGTGGGAGCGGGCTTGCTC
>NZ_JASLAW010000090.1 GCF_030147005.1 Pseudomonas sp. | reverse complement strand
TGTGGGAGCGGGCTTGCCCGCGATGCGCGAAGCGCGATCTTTTACTTCTTCAGGTCTTCGGCACCCTGCAACGGTTCGTCTCCCAGCAGCAAGTCCTTGGCGTGGCTGACCTCTTCTTCTTCGAACAGGCGCCAGGTCTTGTCGCCTTCCACGCCGAGCAGTTCCACGAAGCGGCGGCCTTCGACCTTGTCGGTGACCTGGCCGATGTAGCGGCCGGGTTCGCTGTCGCTGCGGGTCAGGTTGATCTTGCGATCCTTCTCCGGCTGGGTCGGGGAGATCAGGTTCAGTTCCAACGTGTTCGGGTTGCTGTAGCCGGTGAGGTGCAGATCGACTTCGCCGGTCAGCTCGTCCAGGTGCAGTTTGCCGCGCAATTGCAGGGTCTGGGCCAGGCGTTCGCGGTCCAGGGAGCGGTTGATGCCTTTGCCGGCCTCGTAATAGTTGTCGTTGACCAGGTTGTCCGGGTTATTCACCGCGATGGTCACCATGGACAAGGTGAGGGTCACCGAACAGGCGAGGATCCCGATGATGATCCAGGGCCAGAGGTGCTTGTACCAAGGGCTTGCGGCGGTGGTTGCGGGCATTCTCGTGTTCCCTGTTTAACGAACTTGTGGGCCGATGAATCGGCTCTTGGCTTCAATGTGAACGCTGGCGTCGTCGGCGTCCTCAAGGATGAACGTCACCTCGTTGGTGCTTGACGGCAACTGCTCGGGTGCACTCGACAACTCTACCGGCATGCTGACGATGTCGCCGGCGGCCACCTTGACTTCACGTCGGCCTTGCAGCTTGAGGTCGGGCAGGCCGGCGGCGTCGAGCACGTAGGTGTGGTCGCGCTGGTCCTTGTTCATGATCTTCAGGCTGTAGACGTTTTCGATGCGCCCTTCGGCGTTCTCGCGGTACAGCACACGGTCTTTGCTGACGTCGAAGCCCACCAGCGAACGCATGAAGAACGCTGCCACCAGCAGGCTGATCATCGCCAGCAACACCAGGGCGTAACCGATCAGGCGCGGGCGCAGCTTATGGGTCTTCTGCCCGGACAGATTGTGCTCGGTGGTATAGCTGATCAGGCCGCGTGGGTAGTCCATTTTGTCCATGATGGTGTCGCAGGCGTCGATGCAGGCGGCGCAGCCGATGCACTCGATTTGCAGGCCGTCACGAATGTCGATGCCGGTGGGGCACACCTGCACGCACATCGTGCAATCGATGCAATCGCCCAGGCCCTGGGCCTTGTAGTCGGTGCCCTTCTTGCGCGGGCCACGCACTTCGCCACGGCGTGGGTCATAGGAAACGATCAGCGTGTCCTTGTCGAACATCACGCTCTGGAAACGCGCATAGGGGCACATGTAGATGCACACCTGTTCGCGCAGCCAGCCGGCGTTGCCGTAGGTGGCGAGGGTGAAGAAACCCACCCAGAAATATGACCAGCCATCGGCCTGGCCGGTGAAAAAGTCGAATACCAGTTCGCGGATCGGCGAGAAGTAGCCGACAAAGGTGATGCCGGTGGCAAATCCGATCAAGAGCCACAGCATGTGTTTGCTGAATTTGCGCAAGAATTTGTTGGCGCTCATCGGCGCCTTGTCCAGCTTGATGCGCTGGTTGCGGTCGCCTTCGGTGACCTTTTCGCACCACATGAAGATCCACGTCCACACGCTTTGCGGGCAGGTATAACCGCACCAGACGCGACCGGCGTACACGGTGATAAAAAACAGGCCGAAGGCTGCAACGATAAGAATGCCCGAGAGCAGGATGAAGTCCTGGGGCCAGAAGGTCGCGCCAAAAATGAAGAACTTACGTTCCGGCAGGTTCCACCACACCGCCTGGTGGCCACCCCAGTTCAGCCACACGGTGCCGAAGTAGAGCAGGAACAGAGCGGCGCCACCGAGCATGCGCAAATTGCGGAACACTCCGGTGAAGGCGCGCGTGTAGATCTTCTCTCGCGAAGCGTAGAGGTCGACGGTTTTGGCAGGCGGGGTAACGTTATGTACCGGTATCTGGTCGCTCATCATTGCATCCCACGGCGGTGGAGATTTGCCTCGGCCAGTACGTGCCAACCGGGGTCAAATTAAGGGTGTTGCAGTGGCCCAATGATACGCCCCCGAGGGTTGGCGAGGGGTGCGACCTTTGGTCGCGTTGGGTGAAGTCAAGTGATGGTGTAAGTGACCTGGATCAATTGACTTTGCAAGTATGGACGGTTTTTGCCGGCAAGCCGGTCATTCGTCCCATGGATTGATCAGTGCAACGCCGCTGGATTTGAAATCGCCGGTGTTGCGCGCCGCAACGGCGACGCCCGTGAATCAGAGCGGTCGCAGCGATCAGCGAATCACTTTCATTGGCTCGATTGGGCGCATGCAGGTGCGCGCATCGCAAGGCTACGGCAGCATCGATGGGCAGGATTCCGGCATCAAAGGCGGGCATCACATGACGTTCGAGCCAGGTCCGCAACACTTTCCCCTGAGCCGGATCACGGCGCTCGATGCGCAAGACTCCGGTTTCCAGTTCGTTGAGCGTAATCGCCGATATGACATGCGCGGCGCCATGACGCTTCTGGCCCAGGCGACCACATTTGCATCCGCCTGGGGTTTGCGAAGTTCAGAGATAACGTGGGTATCGAGTAGATACATCAAGAAAGGTCCACGGGTCGATGGATGATCACGGCGCGTTCGGGTTCGAAGTCGATTTCGGCCGCTTCCGGCATCGCCAGCAGGTCAACGATGTCGGCATTCAGGCCCGTCAATTTCTGGTAGTCCTCAATGCTTAGCAGTACATGGGCGGGCTTGCCGCGACCGGTGATGAAACCGGGCCCTGGCGGGCGGCTTTTTTGGCGCCACTTGTGTCTTGATTGAATTCGCGGCCGGAAATGGTCGTGATGGTCATGGGGTTATTCCCCTTCTTAGAATGTATGTAGCTACGTTACTAGTTCGTTACTACTTCGTGCTCGCGCGCGGCAATTAGAGGCTACAAGCGGTTGCGCGTTGTCGCGTTCGCGAACCAGAAACCACAAAGCCCCGCCAGTTCATGCTGCGCGGGGCTTTGTGGGGGTCAAGGCTTTACGGCTCCTCGGTCTTTTTGTCTCCATGGGACAAGCTGTAAACGTACGCGGCCAGCAAGTGCACCTTGTCATTGCCCTGCAGTTGCTCCTGCGCGGGCATCTGGCCCTGGCGGCCATAGCGAATGGTCTGCTGCAGTTGGGCGAAGCTTGAGCCGTAGATGAACGCACCCGGATGAGTCAGGTCCGGCGCGCCCATGGCCGGGGTGCCTTTACCGGCCGGGCCGTGGCAGGCCACGCAGTTGGTGGCGAAGAGTTTTTCGCCGTTGGCAATGTCGGCCTTGGCGCCTTCCGGCAGTTTGCGGCCGTCGAGGTTGGTCACCACGAAGGCTGCTACGTCGGCCACGCCTTGCTCGCCGATCACTTCGGCCCAGCCTGGCATGACTGCATGACGGCCTTGCATGATGGTTTGCTTGATGGTCGCCGCGTCGCCGCCCCAACGCCAGTCGGCGTCGGTCAGGTTTGGGAAGCCGTAGGCACCCTTGGCGTCCGAACCGTGGCACACCGAGCAGTTGGAGGCGAACAGACGGCCGCCCATCTTCAGGGCTTGCGGGTCCTTGGCGACTTCTTCAATCGGCATCGAAGCGAACTTGGCGAAGATCGGCCCGAACCTGGCTTCCGACCTGGCCATTTCCTTTTCCCATTCATGCACGCCGGTCCAGCCGGCCTGGCCGTTGGCAAACGGGGTTTCCTTGGCGTTGTCGAGGTAGTTGTAACCCGGCAGCAGGCCTTTCCAGTTGCCCAGGCCCGGGTATAGCACCAGGTAGCCGAGGGCGAAAATGATGGTGCCGACAAACAGCATGAACCACCATTTGGGCAGCGGGTTGTCGTATTCCTCGATGCCGTCGAACGAGTGGCCGACGGTCTCGTCCGTCTGCTCGGCGCGCTGGCCCTTGCGGGTCGACAGCAGCAGCCAGGTCAGGGCGAAGATGGTACCCAGACTGAGGACTGTGACGTACAGACTCCAGAACGTAGTCATTCTTTGTTACTCCTAGACGCTTGCTCGACGTGCTTGATGGCTTCGGGGTCATCCGCAAAAGGCAGCATGGTCGCGTCGTCAAATTCCGATTTGCGCCGTGGGCTGAATACCCACAACGCCAGGCCGATAAAGGCCACCATCACCACAACGGTGCCCAGGCCGCGAATCATCCCGATATCCATACAGGTCACCGTTTGCTTTTGATGATGGTGCCAAGGCCCTGCAGGTAGGCCACCAATGCGTCCATTTCGGTCTTGCCTTTGACTGCGGCGGCCGCACCGGCGATGTCTTCGTCGGTGTAGGGCACGCCCAGGGTGCGCAAGACTTCCATTTTTTTCGCGGTGTCCTTGCCGTCGAGCTTGTTTTCCACGAGGAACGGGTACGCCGGCATCTTCGACTCAGGCACAACGTTGCGTGGGTTGTACAAGTGCGCACGCTGCCAGTCATCGGAGTAACGTCCGCCGACGCGCGCCAGGTCCGGGCCGGTGCGCTTGGAACCCCACAGGAAGGGATGGTCCCATACGCTTTCACCGGCCACCGAGTAGTGGCCATAGCGTTCGGTTTCGGCGCGGAACGGGCGGATCATCTGCGAGTGGCAGCCCACGCAACCATTGGCGATATAAACATCGCGGCCTTCCAGTTCGAGGGCGGTGCGCGGTTTCATGCCTTCGACCGGCTTGTTGGTCACGTCCTGGAAAAACAACGGAACGATCTGGGTCAGGCCGCCGATGCTCACGGCGATGACCATGAAGAAGGCCAGCAGGCCGATATTCTTCTCGACTACTTCATGCTTCATCAGTGGGCTCCCACGACGGCGATCTTAGCGGCGGCTTCAGCTTGCTCCGGGTCGGAGGCACGCACGGTGCGCCAGACGTTGTAGGCCATGAACAACATGCCGGTGGCAAAGAACGCACCGCCCAGGGCGCGCACGATAAAGCCTGGGTGGCTGGCTTGCAGCGCTTCAACGAAGGAGTAGGTGAGGGTGCCGTCATCGTTGATCGCACGCCACATCAGGCCCTGGGTAATGCCGTTGACCCACATCGAGGCGATATAGAGCACGGTACCGATTGTGGCCAGCCAGAAGTGGGTGTTGATCAGCCCGACGCTGTGCATCTGCACGCGGCCGAAGAGCTTGGGGATCATGTGGTACAGCGCGCCGATGGAGATCATCGCCACCCAGCCGAGGGCCCCGGCGTGTACGTGGCCGATGGTCCAGTCGGTGTAGTGGGACAGCGAGTTGACGGTCTTGATCGCCATCATCGGCCCTTCGAAGGTCGACATGCCGTAGAACGCCAGCGAGACCACCAGAAAGCGCAGGATCGGGTCGGTGCGCAGCTTATGCCAGGCGCCCGAGAGCGTCATCATGCCGTTGATCATGCCGCCCCAGCTCGGCGCCAGCAGGATGATCGACATCGCCATGCCCAGGGACTGTGCCCAGTCCGGCAGCGCGGTGTAGTGCAGGTGGTGCGGACCGGCCCAGATGTACAGGGTGATCAGCGCCCAGAAGTGCACGATGGACAAGCGGTAGGAATAGATCGGACGTTCGGCCTGCTTGGGCACGAAGTAGTACATCATCCCGAGGAAACCGGTGGTGAGGAAGAACCCGACGGCGTTATGCCCGTACCACCACTGAATCATCGCATCCGTCGCGCCGGAATAGGCCGAATAGGACTTGAACAGGCTGACCGGCAGGGACGCGTGGTTGACGATGTGCAGCATCGCCGTGACCAGGATAAATGCCCCGTAGAACCAGTTGCCGACATAGATGTGCTTGGTCTTGCGCTTGACGATGGTGCCGAAGAACACCACGGCGTAAGTCACCCACACGATGGCCAGCAAAATGGCGATCGGCCATTCCAGCTCGGCGTATTCCTTGGTGGTGGTGTAGCCCAGGGGCAGGCTGACAATGGCGCCGATGATGACCGCCTGCCAGCCCCAGAAGGTAAAGGCGGCAAGGCCATCGGAGATCAGTCGCGTCTGGCAGGTGCGTTGCACGACATAGTAGGAGGTGGCAAACAATGCACATCCACCGAAGGCAAAGATCACCAGGTTGGTATGCAGTGGGCGAAGGCGGCCGAAGGTCGTCCATGGCAGGTCGAAATTCAATTGCGGCCAAACCAGTTGCGAGGCGATGAACACCCCGAGCCCCATGCCAAGGATCCCCCAGACCACCGTCATGATGGCGAACTGGCGGACTACCTTATAGTTATAAGCAGTCGGACTGATTGCTGTGCTCATTCTAGGGTTCCACGGTTTAGGTTTTTTTATAGGTAAAATCGGTCGCAAGTATGTAGAAAGCGAGGGGCCATTGCAACGCAATGGCTGACCTGTATCAATGCGTTCCACGCCAGATTCTGCGCCCTTTCCATGTTTTGCGTAAGGATTAAATCGGAAATTGAAAGCTGATCGAGTGGACAGGAATTTTAGGGGGCGCAACGGATACCGTCGCCTAAGCCAGAATTGCTCCACTGTGGGAACAAGCGTAGACCCGAATATGAGGGGGGGAAAGTTGGGTGTTGCGAGGGTGCGACACTTGGTCGCGCAAGTGAAAACAACATCGGATCACTGTAGGAGCGAGCTTGCTCGCGAAAAAATCCAGAGCGCCGCGTTTATTCCGGATAAATGCGGTGTCCTCAGGTTCTTCGCGAGCAAGCTCGCTCCTACAGTAAAGCGGAGCGGTTACTCGGTCGGGCTGTCTGGCGTTGCACCATCAGCGCTGTGGGACAGGCTGTACACGTACGCCGCCAGCAGATGCACCTTGTCATTGCCCTGCAGCAGTTCCTGGGCCGGCATCTGGCCCTGGCGACCATGGCGAATGGTCTGCTGCAACTGCGCCAGGCTGGTGCCGTAGATAAACCCGCTTGGTTCGGTCAGGTTCGGCGCGCCCATGGCTTCCACGCCGTGGCCTTGTGGGCCATGGCAAGCCACGCAGGTGGTGCTGAATGCGGTTTGGCCGGCGGCCAGGTCAGCGCTGTTGTCCGCTGGCAAGGGCAGCTTCGCCAGGTCGTGGCGCACATAGGCGGCGACGTTCTTCACCCCGTCCTCGCCCAGCACTTCACCCCAGGCCGGCATCGCCGCGTGGCGACCGCCCATGATGGTGGCCTTGATCGCTTCGGCCGAACCGCCCCAGCGCCAGTTGTTGTCCGCCAGGTTGGGGAAGCCATACGCACCTTTGGCGTCCGAGCCGTGGCACACCGCGCAGTTGGAGGCGAACAGGCGACCGCCCATTTTCAAGGCTTGCGGGTCCCTGGCCACTTCTTCCACCGGCATGGCTGCGAATTTGGCGAAGATCGGCCCGAACCGGGCGTCGGCCTTGGCCATTTCCTTGTCCCATTCCTTGGCCTGGGTCCAGCCGTCTTCATAGCCCGGCAACACGCCTTTCCAATTGCCCAGGCCCGGATAAAGGATCAGGTAACCGACGGCAAACACCAGGGTGCCGGCGAACAACATGAACCACCACTGGGGCAGCGGGTTGTCGTATTCCTCGATTCCGTCGAAAGCGTGGCCCATGGTCTGGTCGACGCTGCCTTTGGTTTCGCCCTTGCGGGTGCCGATCAACAGCCAGGTCAGGCCGATCAGGCTGCCCAGGGTCAGTACGCAGATCCATGTACTCCAAAAGGTAGTCATGGCCGAGTGCTCCTTGTTGCAGGCTCTTCTTGAGCGTCGGATGGAGAAGGTTCATCGGCGAACGGCAGCAGGCGCGCCTGCTCGAACTCCGCGTTGCGCCGGTTGTTGAACACCCACAGCGACAGGCCGATAAAGGCGATGGCCACCACCAGCGTGCCGAGGCCGCGAATGGTGCCCGCATCGAATTCAAATCCCATGGCTCACCTCTTGCTCTTGATGGCAGTGCCGAGCACTTGCAGGTAGGAAACCAGCGCGTCCATCTCGGTCTTGCCCTTGAGGCTGGCGACCGCGCCCGTGATGTCGTCGTCGGTGTAAGGCACGCCGAGGGTGCGCATGACCTTCAACTTGGTCTCGGTGTGGCTGCTGTCGACCGCGGCTGTGACCAGCCACGGGTAAGCCGGCATTTTCGACTCCGGTACCACGTTGCGCGGGTTGTACAGGTGCGCACGGTGCCAGTCGTCCGAGTAGCGTGCGCCAACCCGGGCCAGGTCCGGCCCGGTGCGCTTGGAACCCCACAGAAACGGGTGGTCCCACACGCTTTCGCCGGCCACCGAGTAGTGGCCGTAGCGTTCGGTCTCGGCGCGGAACGGGCGGATCATCTGCGAATGGCACTGTACGCAGCCTTCACGGATGTAGATGTCGCGGCCCTCCAGTTGCAGCGCGGTATAGGGTTTCATGCCTTCAACCGGCTTGTTGGTCACGTCCTGGAAGAAAAGCGGGACGATCTGGGTCAGGCCGCCGATACTCACGGCCAGCACCATCAACAGCATCAGCAGGCCGACGTTCTTTTCAATCGTTTCGTGTTTCATCATCGACTCCTCAGGCCATCTGCGCTGCGGCGGTGACTTCGCCAGGTTGCGCCGAACGCACGGTGCGCCACGTGTTGTAAGCCATCAGGAACATGCCGCTGAGGAAGATGGCGCCGCCCACCAGCCGCACGATGAAGCCTGGGTGGCTGGCCACCAGGGTTTCGACGAAGGAGTAGGTCAAGGTGCCGTCTTCGTTGACCGCGCGCCACATCAGGCCCTGGGCGATGCCGTTGACCCACATCGAGGCGATGTAAAGCACGGTGCCGATGGTGGCCAGCCAGAAGTGCGCGTTGATCAGGCCGAGGCTGTGCATCTGCTCGCGACCGAAGACTTTCGGGATCATGTGGTACAGCGCGCCGATGGAAATCATCGCCACCCAACCGAGTGCGCCGGCGTGTACGTGGCCGATGGTCCAGTCGGTGTAGTGGGAGAGGGCGTTGACGGTCTTGATCGCCATCATCGGGCCCTCGAAGGTCGACATGCCGTAGAACGCCAGGGACACCACGAGAAAGCGCAGGATCGGGTCGCTGCGCAACTTATGCCAGGCGCCCGAGAGCGTCATCATGCCGTTGATCATGCCGCCCCAGCTCGGTGCCAGCAGCACCAGCGACATCACCATGCCCAACGACTGCGCCCAATCCGGCAGCGCGGTGTAGTGCAAGTGGTGGGGACCGGCCCAGATATACAGAGTGATCAGCGCCCAGAAGTGCACGATGGACAAACGATACGAATACACCGGACGTTCGGCCTGCTTGGGCACGAAGTAGTACATCATCCCGAGGAAGCCGGCGGTGAGGAAAAACCCTACAGCGTTATGGCCGTACCACCACTGCACCATGGCGTCCGTCGCACCGCCGTACAGCGAGTAGGACTTGGTCAGGCTGACCGGGATTTCCAGGTTGTTGACGATATGCAGGATCGCCACGGTGATGATGAACGCACCGAAAAACCAGTTCCCTACATAAATATGCTTGGTGTTGCGCTTCATGATCGTGCCGAAGAACACGATGGCATAGGCAACCCAGACGATGGTGATCAGGATGTCGATCGGCCATTCCAGTTCGGCGTATTCCTTGGAGCTGGTGTAGCCCAGCGGCAGGCTGATTGCAGCCAGCAGGATGACAACCTGCCAGCCCCAAAAGCAGAACGCCGCGATTTTCGGCGCGAACAGCTGTGTTTGGCAGGTGCGTTGCACCGAGTAGAAGGAGCTGGCGAACAGCGCACAGCCACCGAAGGCAAAAATAACCGCGTTGGTGTGCAACGGGCGCAGGCGACCGAAGCTGGTCCAGGGCAAGTCGAAGTTGAGCGCAGGCCAAACCAATTGGGCCGCGAGAAAAACCCCGAGCCCCATGCCGACGATGCCCCACACCACCGTCATAATGGCGAATTGGCGGACCACCTTGTAGTTATAGGCGGTACTTAAAGTAGTGTTCATGGTTCCCCATCCACGGTTCAACCCAAGCAGATGCGGCACTTGGGCTGGAGTTATAGGCAGACTAAAAAGCGAGGCAAGCATGGGCAAAGAGCACAAGGCCAGTATTGACGGGGATCAATGGGCGCAGTGTGTGCGCGAACGCGGCTGGTTGTGGGATGTCGCTACGGGCACGGCCTCGGGCAAGCCGGTCACGCTGATCCTGGCCCACGGCGCCGGTGCGCCGATGGACTCGGCATTCATGAACGACATGGCTGCGCGCCTTGGCGGGCATGGCGTGAGCGTATTGCGCTTCGAATTCCCGTACATGGCCCAGCGCCGTCTGGACGACGGCAAACGCCCACCGAACCCGGCGCCCAAACTGCTGGAAGCATGGCGTGAGGTGTATGCCGAGGTGCGACGTCATGTCGCTGGCAACGTGGCGATTGGCGGCAAATCCATGGGGGGGCGGATGGCCAGTTTATTGGTCGATGAGCTGGGCGCCGATGGGTTGGTGTGCCTGGGCTATCCGTTCTATGCCGTGGGCAAGCCGCAGAAGCCCAGGGTCGAGCATTTGGCGGGGCTGAAGACCCCGACGCTGATTGTGCAGGGCGAACGTGATGCGTTGGGTAATCGGGCGGCGGTGGAGGGCTATGAATTGTCGCCGCGTATCGACGTGATGTGGCTGACGGCGGCAGATCATGATTTGAAGCCGCTGAAGGCTTCGGGGTTTACCCATGAGCAGCATCTGGAGGCTGCGGCAGTGCGAGTGGCTGAGTTTCTCGGCGGTTAGGGCGTCATCGCAGCATGGGTATCCACACAACTCCGGGTGCGGCGTTGAACCCGTGGCGAGGCAGCTCGCTCCCGTGACGGTCTGGCGGCCTGTAGCGATCAGACTGATGCCCGCGATCCAAACGGCGGGCAGCAAGTCAGGACAATCGATGCCGAGGCCCATCTCACACAAGGCTGCCCCCACACTTGACGGTATTCACAAATGGAACTGTGTGAACCTAATCCAAGGTGGGGGCTTGCTCTAATGCCAGTCAGTTAAGAAGAAACGCTTTACCGTGGCGAGGGAGCTTGCTCCCGCTGGCTGCATAGCAGTCCTATTTTCCGGGGCCGCTTCGCGGCCCCGCGGGAGCAAGCTCCCTCGCCACAGGTTAACGGTTGCCCGCTCTGGCGCTTAATTGAC
>NZ_JASLAW010000079.1 GCF_030147005.1 Pseudomonas sp. | reverse complement strand
TGCTCGCGAATACGGTGTGGCAGTTACCGATGCATTCACTGCAAGACCTCTTCGCGAGCAAGCCCGCTCCCACATTTACAGCGGTGTACCCACTTTATTTGGGGTAACCGGCCCGCTTCATTTCCCGCTCGGTGGTGGTCTGCGCGGCCGTCAGCGCGGCATCGACCGTCTGCTGACCGGTCAGCGCACCCGAGAAGAATTTGCCGACCTGGGTACCAATGGCCTGGAACTCAGGAATGGTCACCAGCTGAATGCCGATATACGGCACCGGTTTTTCGGTCGGTTTGGTCGGGTCCGCCACTTTCAGCGATTCCAGGGTCACCTTGGCGAACGGTGCGGCCTTCATGTATTCATCGCTGTAGGTGGACTTGCGGGTGCCTGGCGGCACATTGGCGACGCCGTCGGTCTTGGCGACCAATGCGCCATATTCCTTGGAAGTGGCCCAGCTGGTGAACACCTTGGCGGCGTCCTTGGCCTTGGAACTGGTGGGGATCGCCAGGCTCCAGGAGTACAGCCACGAAGTGCCCTTGTCGGTCTTCTCATGCGGGGCGAAGGTAAAGCCGACGTGGTCAGCCACCTTGCTTTGGGTTTTGTCGGTGACAAACGAGCCGGCGACGCTGGCATCCACCCAGATCGCGCACTTGCCGCTGTTGAACAGCGCCAGGTTCTCGTTGAAACCGTTGCTGGAGGCACCCGGCGGGCCGGATTTCTTCATGTTGTCGACGTAGAAGTTCAACGCGTCCTTCCATTCAGGGCCGTTGAATTCTGGCTGCCACTTCTCATCGAACCAGCGCGCACCGTAACCGTTGGCCAGGGTGGTGATCAGCGCCATGTTTTCGCCCCAACCGGCTTTGCCCCGCAGGCACAGGCCGTATTGCTCTTTGGTTTTGTCGGTGAGTTTGGCCGCGAATTCGCCGATCTGGCTCCAGGTCGGGTGCTCGGGCATGCTCAGCCCGGCGTCCTTGAACAGGTCGGTGCGGTAATAGGTGATCGAGCTTTCGGCATAGAACGGCAGGGCGTACAGCGAGCCCTTGACCGACAAGCCGTCACGCACCGAAGGAAACACATCGTCGAGGTCGTAGGAAGCCGGCAGATCCTTCATCGGCTCCAGCCAGCCCTTGGCACCCCACAGTGCAGCTTCGTACATGCCGATGGTCAACACATCGAACTGCCCGCCCTGGGTGGCAATATCGGTGGTCAGGCGTTGGCGCAGCACGTTTTCTTCGAGCACCACCCAGTTCAGCTTGATCTCCGGATGCTCGGCCTCGAAGGTTTTCGAGAGCTTTTGCATGCGGATCATGTCGCTGTTATTGACGGTGGCAATGGTCAGGGTTTGCGCGCCAAAGCTGACGGCGCTGAGGGTCATGCATGCTGTCATGCAGGTCGAGGCAAGCAGTACTTTTGCTGTGAACTTCATCGCGCACTCCATTTCCGCGCCCAGGGGCGACGGAAGGACAGTTATTGTTGTTGTGTCTTCCTACAGGGAGCCAGGAAGAGTGTGCGTTGATTACAGCCTTCAAATGCGCCTGTGACAAATCCTTGGGAACACTGGGACTGATACTTTTTTGCACTCGGCATGATCGCTCCCACGCTCCGCGTGGTAACGCCGCCCGGGACGCTGTGCGTCCCTGGTGACGCAGAGCGTCACGGTATGCATGCCCACGCTGAGCGTGGGAACGATCAGTGCTGGGTTTAACGCTCGATATCAGCCAGTACCCGCTCAGCCAACAATCGAGACACCTTGATCAACTGGGCGATACCCAGCGCGCCTTCTCTTCGCGAGCCATCGAGATCAAAGGCGAAATCGCAGGTCAGGGCGTGGGCAGAGGCGAGTGATTCGCTGAGGTTGACCAGTAGGTCTTGAGTGGAGATGCCGTCTTTTACGGTGAATAGCACGCTGGGTGCTGAATCGATTGGGGGATGGTGGTAATCGGTTCAAGCAAGATTCTGCTCAGTCAACCGCTGCACCGCCAACCGCCGATAGTGGGACGGCGTCATACCTTTAAGCTGCTGAAAGCGCCGATTGAAGTTGGAAATATTATTGAACCCCGACTCAAAGCACACATCCGTAACAGCCTTGTCGCCATCGGCCAGCAACTCGCAGGACTTGCTGATGCGCAGCCGATTGACGAATTCAATAAAAGTGCGCCCGGTGGCCTGTTTGAACACCCTGGAAAAATACGTCGGTTTCATCCCGAGATACTCCGCGACTTCTTCCAGCGGCAGCTCACGGGCGTAGTGGGCAAAGATGTAATCCACCGCGCGGTTGGTGCGGTCGATGCTGTGTTCGTCGGCTTGCTGTGGCGTGGTCACGCCGGAGAGCAGTTGGTAGTCGTCACAGGCGCTCAGCACTTCCAGCAGGATGAAGAAGTGCCCCAGACGTGCCATGCCTTGGGCCTCCTCAATGCGCTGCATCAGGGCCATGGCCTGGCCGATGGTTTTTTTGCAGCGAAACTCAATGCCGTACTGCGCACGCTCCAGCAATGGCGTCAGGCTCTTTAGTTCGGCGAAGATGTGGCTGCCGTGTTCGAACAATTCATCGGTGAAGTTCACCAGCATGTCGCGCTTGGGCACCACTTCGCCTTCCTCCACCTGGCTGATCCAGTTGTGGGGCAGGTTGGGGCCGGTTAGGAACAGGCTTTCTGGATAGAAGTTGCCGATGTAGTCGCCGATAAACACCTTGCCCGAGCTGGCGACGATCAGGTGCAGTTCGTATTCCTTGTGGAAATGCCAGCGCACCAGCGGGCAGGGGAAGCCGTGCTGGCGATAGATGATGGACAGACCGTTATGGTCGTCCATCAGCTCGTAGGAAGGGTCGGTGATGCGCGTTGCTCGGGTCATGTTGCCGTCGCTTTATTGTGGTTGCTGCGTAGGATAATGCCCCCTCGCGCTCGACCTCGCCAGCGCCGGTGTTTATACGACGCGGTTTTTTGCCTCGATCCATTGGGACATGTACTGCGTACTTTTATGCGCGTGGTGACGCAGCATGCTGCCGGTGAAGTTGTCACGGCGATGGGCGGCGAGGTTGCCGCGGCATTGCTCCAGGCAGGCTACCAAGGCCGGGCCGTGGAGGCTCTGGGCATAGCGCCGGGCCAGCAGCTGGCGGCCGTGTTCCTGGGCCTGGAGCCAGCGCTCGCGGTCCTGGTAGAGGGCGACGGCAGCGGCGGCCAGGGCCGGCGCGTTCTGCTCGATCGCGCCGGGCCAGGGCTGATCGTCGCCCATGGCTTCGGCGCCGATGGGCGTGGTGACGTTGGGTGTGCCGCACAGCATTGCGTCGACCAACTTGCCCTTGATCCCCGCGCCAAAGCGCAACGGAGCGAGGCAGATGCGCGCGGCAGTCATCACTTGCAGCGCATCTTCGGCCCAGTTCATCACATGAAAGCCCTGCGCCGGGTTGTGCAGCGCGGTGGCCTTGGGCGGTGTGTAAGCGCCGTAGACATGCAACTGGGCGCCCGGCAATTGCTGGCGGATCAGCGGCCAAAGGCTGTGCTTCATCCACAGCACTGCGTCCCAATTGGGCGCATGGCGGAAGTTACCAATGCTCAGAAAGTGCGCGCGGTCTTCAAAGGGGGCAAAGGCTGCGGTCGGAGGCTCCATCATCAACGGGCACCAGTGAAGCAGGGCGGCCGGCACCTTGAATTGCTCGGTGAGCAGGCGGATTTCCACGTCGGAGATTATCAGGCTGATGTCACAGCGATAAATCGCGGCGATTTCACGCTTGGCCAGGTCGGTGTCGGCCATCAGCTGGAACTCTTCATCCAGGTCGGGCGCGAACACGGCGGTGAAGTCGTCACTCTCCGGACGGGCCTTGAGCGCCGCCTTGAGGCGCAAATGCCGGGCGTCGCGCAGGCTTTGCAGGTCGGAGGTTTCCAGCACGCGCAGGGCTTCGGGGCAACATTTTTCCACGCGCCAGCCAAACTGTTCTTCCATCATGAAGCGGTCGAACAGCACGACGTCCGGCGCCAGCTCGCGGATGAAGTCGTCGAAGCTGCTGTTATTGAGCTCGATGGCGCACTCATGGATGCCCAGCGCCGGCAAGTCGGCCTTGTGCTCGCCGATGCTTGCCGGGCTGCTGAAGGTAATGTCCCAACCCTGGGCAAGAAAACTCTCCAGAATCTGCATCATATGCCCGCCCGCAGCCGAGGAACGCGGCTCCGGCCAGACATAACCAATGACCAGGACTTTGGTGGCGAGCTGATTCATGAGGTTGAAATCCAAGCGAATGTTCCAGCTGTATTGCCGGAAAAACGCGAGATTAAATCACATATTTGAGCACTTTCATGCATGGCCCAATCTGGCAATTAAGTTGAATCGTATGATCGCGAAATGAGCTAGCTGACTGTCAACTGTGGCAGTTATGCAGGCGGCGCCCGGTCGCTATGTTGGACGCAGTTTCCCAATGATGTTGATCCGGGAGCCTTCTCGTCCTGTTAGGGAGAACACTTCAACGAAAGATAAAATCTTAAGTCAAGGTAAACCGGAATCGACGCGCTCAAACGAGACCGGTGGCTAGGGCGGCGATACGTTCACCGGGAGTGCCAGCGGTCATACCGGTAACCTGGAGATGCGCTGGCTACAATCGGGCAATAACGTGGCAATTGAGACTTTACGTTATATGTTCAGTGGCAATGGGAGCAGAAATGAAGCGAACATCAATATTCTCGTAACACCGGGGTCCTTGAAGACCAATTCGCCCGATAACATGAAGCAGGACGGTAAGTGGTATGGCTGGGAAGCCAATGGCTCAGTGGTGCTGGATGGCTCCAGCCAGATCACCGTTCAGGTCGAATTCGTTTTTGATATGAGCGGCCCGGATGACCGGAAATTCGTGACCAAAACGTTCAATGTTTAACCTGGGTTCGTAAGTAGCCAAGCTTTGACGCTTGCCCAGCGAGCCGCCTTTGCGGCTCGTTTCTTTAAAAGAATCCGTTTGCGAATAGGTCTACGGGCCCGCTTTGTGGTTAACTTCCGCCTCTCGAATTCGTTTCAATAAACCCAGCATAAGGATTCCGTTCATGGCTCAAGTCACCCTTAAAGGCAACCCGGTCCAGGTTGAAGGCGAACTGCCGAAAGTCGGCGCCAAAGCCGCAGACTTCACCCTGACCGCCGGCGACCTGTCCAACGCCACCCTGGCTACCTTTGCCGGCAAGCGCAAAGTGCTGAACATTTTTCCAAGCGTCGACACCCCGACCTGCGCGACTTCGGTGCGCAAGTTCAACGCCCAGGCCAACGATGTGGAAAACACCGTGGTGCTGTGTATCTCCACTGACCTGCCATTCGCCCAGGCGCGTTTCTGCGGCTCCGAAGGCCTGGAAAACGTGAAGAACCTGTCTGATTTCCGCGATTCTGATTTCGCAGTTGATTACGGTGTGGCGATCGCTGATGGCCCGCTCAAAGGCCTGACCGCTCGCGCTGTCGTGGTACTGGACGAAAACGACAACGTGCTGCACAGCGAGTTGGTCAAGGAAATCGCTGAAGAGCCAAACTACGACGCAGCCCTGGCTGTGTTGAAGTAACTGTTTCTGCGCGTAACTGTCGTTTGGCAGTAACACGTATGATGCATGATTGCGGCCTGGCCTAGTCCAGGCCGTTTTTATTTGCAGCTCAAATGCTTAGCGAAACAGCCGTCAGGCTAAGCGCAGAAGTTAAAAGTTGTAAGCCCAAGGTAAATAGCCGGTAAAGGTGCTTTTCTTAACGCATCCCAGTGCTTATCTTTCAGCCTCCCCAAGTAGAAGCTCTCGCGCCCAATGGTTGATCACTCCATGCAATCCTCCCCCCGCAATTCCCGCCGCTGGCTGTTCGGCCTGCTGGTGCTGCTGGTTATCGCCGGCCTGTGCTGGAAATTCTGGCCCGGCGGCGCGGCCCACAAGGACGCCCCGGCCGGGCACACCGGCAAGGCCGGCATGGCGCGCCCGGGGTTCGGCGGCGCCACCGGCCCGGTGCCGGTGCGGGTTGCGCCTGCGGTGCTGGGTGATTTTCCGGTGTACTACAAGGCGTTGGGCACGGTCACGGCGCTCAACACCATTAATGTGCGCAGCCGGGTGGGCGGTGAGCTGGTAAAGATCGCTTTTGAAGAAGGGCAAATGGTCAAGGCCGGAGACCTGCTCGCGGAGATCGACCCGCGCAGCTACCAGAATGCTTTGCTCCAGGCCCAGGGCACGTTACTGCAGAACCAGGCCCAGCTGAAAAACGCTCAGGTCGATGTCGAGCGTTATCGCGGCCTGTATGCCCAGGACAGCATTGCCAAGCAAACCCTGGACACCGCCGAAGCGCTGGTCCTGCAATACCAGGGCACGGTCAAGACCAACCAGGGCGCGGTCGACGATGCCAAGCTGAACCTTGAGTTCACCAAGATCCGCGCGCCGATTGCCGGTCGCGTCGGCCTGCGTCAGCTCGATGTCGGCAACCTGGTGGCCGCCAACGACACCACCGCCCTCGTGGTGATCACCCAGACCCAACCGATCAGCGTGGCCTTCACCCTGCCGGAAAACACACTGGAGACCGTCCTCGCGCGTTACCACGCCGGCAACAAACTGCCGGTGGAGGCCTGGGACCGTGGCGATGCGAAAAAGCAGGCGGCGGGCGTGCTGCAAAGCCTGGACAACCAGATCGACGTGACCACCGGCACGCTGAAATTCAAGGCGCGCTTCGATAACAGGGATCAGGCGCTGTTCCCCAATCAGTTCGTCAATGTGCATTTGCTGGCCGATACCTTGCACAACGTGGTGCTGGCGCCGTCCGCCGCGATCCAGTTCGGTAACAACGGCACCTTCGTCTACAAGCTCGATGGCGACAAGAAGGTCAAGGTGCAGCCGCTGGTGGTGGGCGACACCGACGGCGACAACACCGTGATCAAGCAAGGCCTGGCGGCGGGTGATCGGGTGGTCATGGAAGGCACCGACCGCCTCAAGGACGGCAGCGAAATCGAAGTGGTCAATGACAGCAGCGAAGTGCCGACCACCCCGACTGAACACCTGCAAGGCAAGCCTGCGGCAAAAGGGGAGACCGGTACTGAGGCCGGCAAGGCGCAAAAGGTCGGCGCATGAACCTGTCACGCCTGTTCATCCTCCGCCCGGTCGCCACCACGCTGAGCATGCTGGCGATTGTGCTGGCCGGCATCATCGCTTACCGCCTGTTGCCGGTTTCGGCCTTGCCCCAGGTGGATTACCCGACGATTCGGGTGATGACGCTGTACCCCGGCGCCAGCCCCGACGTGATGACCAGCGCGGTCACCGCGCCGCTGGAGCGCCAGTTCGGGCAGATGCCCGGCCTCACCCAGATGGCGTCCACCAGTTCCGGCGGTGCGTCGGTGCTTACCCTGCGCTTCAACCTCGACATCAATATGGATGTCGCCGAGCAGCAAGTGCAGGCCGCGATCAACGCCGCCACCAACCTGCTGCCCAAGGACCTGCCGGCGCCGCCGGTGTACAACAAGGTCAACCCGGCGGACACCCCGGTGCTGACGCTGGCGATTACCTCCAAGACCATGCTGTTGCCCAAGCTCAATGACCTGGTCGATACGCGCATGGCGCAGAAAATCGCGCAGATAAGCGGCGTCGGCATGGTCAGCATTGCCGGTGGCCAGCGCCAGGCCGTGCGCATCAAGGTCAACCCCGAGGCTCTGGCGGCCAATGGCTTGAACCTGTCGGATGTGCGCACGCTGATCGCCGCATCCAACGTCAACCAGCCCAAGGGCAACTTTGACGGCCCCACCCGGGTGTCGATGCTCGATGCCAACGATCAGTTGGTGTCTCCCGAGCAATATGCCGAACTGATCCTGGCCTACAGCAACGGCGCGCCTTTGCGTCTGAAAGACGTTGCGCAGATCGTCGACGGCGCCGAAAACGAGCGCCTTGCCGCCTGGGCCAATGAAAACCAGGCCGTGCTGCTCAATATCCAACGCCAGCCGGGCGCCAACGTGATCGAGGTGGTGGACCGTATCAAGGCCTTGCTGCCGAGCATCACCGACAACCTGCCGGCGGGCCTGGACGTGACGGTGCTCACCGACCGCACCCAGACCATCCGCGCGTCGGTTAAAGACGTGCAACACGAATTGCTGATCGCCATCGCCCTGGTGGTGATGGTGACGTTCCTGTTCCTGCGCCGTGTCAGCGCCACGATCATTCCGTCCATCGCCGTGCCGCTGTCGCTGATCGGTACTTTTGGCGTGATGTACCTGGCGGGGTTCTCGGTCAACAACCTGACGTTGATGGCCCTGACCATCGCCACCGGGTTCGTGGTGGACGATGCCATCGTGATGCTGGAGAACATCTCGCGCTATATCGAGGAAGGCGAGACGCCCATGGCCGCCGCGTTCAAAGGCGCCAAGCAGATCGGTTTCACCCTGATTTCCCTGACCCTGTCGCTGATCGCCGTGTTGATTCCGCTGCTGTTCATGGCTGATGTGGTCGGGCGCCTGTTCCGCGAGTTCGCCATCACCCTGGCAGTGGCGATCCTGATTTCCCTGGTGGTGTCCCTCACGCTCACACCGATGATGTGCGCGCGCTTGCTCAAGCGTGAGCCGAAAGAAGAGGAGCAGGGACGCTTTTACAAGGCCAGCGGCGCCTGGATCGATTGGCTGATCGAAGGCTACGGGCGCAAGTTGCAGTGGGTGCTCAAGCACCAGCCGTTGACCCTGCTGGTGGCCATCGCCACTCTGGGTCTTACGGTGGTGCTGTACCTGGTGGTGCCCAAGGGCTTTTTTCCGGTGCAGGATACCGGCGTGATCCAGGGGATTTCCGAAGCGCCGCAGTCGATTTCATTTGCCGCGATGAGCCAGCGCCAGCAGGAACTGGCGAAGGTCATCCTGGCCGACCCGGCGGTTGAAAGCCTGTCGTCCTATATTGGCGTGGACGGTGATAACGCCACACTCAACAGCGGACGCTTGCTGATCAACCTCAAGGCTCACGGGCTGCGCGACTTGAGCGCGACGCAGGTGATCGCGCGTCTGCAACCGCAGATTGACAAGCTGGTGGGCATCCGTCTGTTCATGCAGCCGGTGCAGGACCTGACCATCGAAGACCGCGTCAGCCGCACCCAGTACCAGTTCAGCATGTCTTCACCGGATGCCGAGTTGCTGGCCTTGTGGAGCGACAAGCTGGTGCACGCCCTCAGTCAATTGCCGGAACTTACCGACGTGGCCAGCGACCTGCAGGACAAAGGCCTGCAGGTGTACCTGGTGATCGATCGGGATGCGGCTTCACGCCTGGGTGTCAGCGTGTCGACCATCACCGACGCGCTGTACGACGCCTTCGGCCAGCGGCAGATTTCCACCATCTACACACAGGCCAGCCAGTATCGCGTGGTGTTGCAGGCCCAATCGGGCGAAACCCTCGGCCCGGCCGCGCTCAACCAGATTCATGTGAAGACCACCGACGGCGGCCAGGTGCGGCTGTCGAGCCTGGCCCATGTGGAGCAGCGTCAGGCGCAGTTGGCGATTGCCCATATCGGCCAGTTCCCGGCGGTGATGATGTCGTTCAACCTGGCGCCAGGGGTCGCGCTGGGCAAAGGCGTGGAGCTGATCAACCAGACCCAGAAGGACATCGGCATGCCGATCGGCGTGCAGACCCAGTTCCAGGGCGCGGCCCAGGCGTTCGAGGCGTCGCTGTCGAGCACCTTGCTGCTGATCCTGGCGGCGGTGGTCACCATGTACATCGTGCTGGGCGTGCTCTACGAGAGTTACATCCACCCGATCACCATCCTTTCCACCTTGCCGTCGGCGGCGGTGGGTGCGTTGCTGGCCTTGCTGCTCAGTGGCAATGACCTGGGCATGATCGCGATCATCGGCATCATCCTGCTGATCGGTATCGTCAAGAAAAACGCGATCATGATGATCGACTTTGCCCTCGACGCCGAGCGCAACCAGGGCCTGGACCCGCAGACCGCCATCTATCAGGCGGCGCTGCTGCGCTTCCGGCCGATCCTGATGACCACCCTGGCGGCCTTGTTCGGGGCGGTACCGCTGATGCTGGCCACCGGTTCCGGCGCGGAACTGCGCCAGCCCCTGGGGCTGGTGATGGTCGGCGGTTTGCTGGTGAGCCAGGTGTTGACGCTGTTCACCACGCCGGTGATCTACCTGTATTTCGACCGTCTTGGCCGGCGCTGGCGCAAAGAGCCGCAACGCCTGGAGCCGGTTGAGCCATGAACCTGTCCGGACCTTTCATTCGCCGGCCGGTAGCCACCATGCTGCTGAGCCTGGCGATCATGTTGCTCGGCGGGGTCAGCTTCAACCTGCTGCCGGTGTCGCCATTGCCGCAGATCGATTTCCCGGTGATCGTGGTGTCGGCCAGCCTGCCTGGCGCAAGCCCCGAGGTGATGGCCTCTACCGTGGCCACGCCACTGGAGCGCTCGTTCGGCGCGATTGCCGGCATCACCACCATGAGCAGCTCTTCGAGCCAGGGCTCTACGCGAGTGATCCTGGCGTTCGATTCCGATCGGGATATCAACGGCGCGGCGCGGGAAGTGCAGGCGGCGATCAATGCGTCGCGCAATTTGCTGCCCAGCGGCATGCGCAGCATGCCCACGTACAAGAAGATCAACCCGTCCCAGGCGCCGATCATGGTGCTGTCGCTGACCTCGGACGTGTTGCAGAAGGGCCAGTTATACGACCTGGCCTCCACCATTCTCTCCCAAAGCCTGTCCCAGGTGCCGGGTGTGGGCGAAGTGCAGATTGGCGGCAGCTCCCTGCCGGCCGTGCGCATCGAGCTGGAGCCCAAAGCCCTCGACCAATACGGTGTGGCCCTGGACGATGTGCGCAATACCATCGCCAACGCCAACCAGCGCCGGCCCAAGGGTTCCCTGGAAGACAGCGAGCGTAACTGGCAGATCCAGGCCAACGACCAGTTGGAAAAGGCCAAGGACTACGAGCCGCTGCTGATCCGCTACCAGAACGGCGCGGCGCTGCGCCTGAGCGATGTGGCGAAGATCAGCGATGGCGTGGAAGACCGCTACAACAGCGGTTTTTTCAATAATGATTCGGCGGTACTGCTGGTGATCAACCGCCAGTCCGGCGCCAACATCATCGAAACCGTCCGGCAGATCAAAGCGCAGTTGCCGGCGTTGCAGGCGGTGTTGCCGTCCAGCGTCAAGCTCAACCTGGCCATGGACCGTTCCCCGGTCATCACCGCCACCTTGCACGAAGCCGAGATGACCCTGCTGATCGCCGTGGCCCTGGTGGTGCTGGTGGTGTACCTGTTTCTGGGTAACTTCCGCGCCTCGTTGATCCCCACCCTGGCGGTGCCGGTGTCGCTGGTGGGTACCTTTGCGGTGATGTACCTGTACGGTTTTTCGTTGAACAACTTCTCGCTGATGGCGCTGATCCTGGCGACCGGCCTGGTGGTGGACGATGCCATTGTGGTGCTGGAGAACATCTCCCGGCATATCGACGAAGGCGTGCCGCCGATGAAGGCCGCCTACCTGGGCGCCCAGGAAGTCGGTTTTACCTTGCTGTCGATGAACGTGTCGCTGGTGGCGGTGTTTCTCTCCATTCTGTTCATGGGGGGAATCGTCACCAGCCTGTTCCGTGAGTTTTCCATCACCTTGTCGGCGGCGATCATCGTCTCGCTGATCGTCTCGCTGACCCTGACCCCGATGCTCTGTGCGCGCTGGCTCAAGCCCCATGTCAAAGGGCATATGACCGGTTTGCAGCGCTGGAGCCACCGGATCAACGAGCGCATGGTCGCCGCTTATGCCAGCAGCCTGGACTGGGTGTTGCGCCATCGGCGCCTGACCCTGCTCAGCCTGCTGATCACGGTGGGGGTGAACATCGCGCTGTACGTGGTGGTGCCCAAAACCTTCATGCCCCAGCAGGACACCGGCCAGTTGATCGGTTTTGTGCGCGGCGATGACGGGCTGTCGTTCAATGTGATGCAGCCGAAGATGGAGATTTTTCGCCAGGCCGTGCTCAAGGACCCGGCGGTGCTCAGCGTGGCCGGCTTTATCGGTGGCAACAGCGGCATCAACAACGCGGTGATGCTGGTGCGCCTCAAGCCCATCGCAGAGCGCAAGGTGTCGGCCCAGGCGGTGATCGAGCGCTTGCGCAAGGACGTGCCGCCGGTGCCGGGTGGGCGCCTGTTCCTGATGGCCGATCAGGACCTGCAGTTTGGCGGCGGTCGCGACCAGACCAGTGCGCAATATTCCTACATCCTGCAAAGCGGTGACCTGGCCGCGCTGCGCCTGTGGTACCCCAAAGTGGTGGCCGCCATGCGTGAACTGCCGGAGCTGACCGCCATCGACGCCCGCGAAGGACGCGGCGCGGCCCAGGTCACGCTGATCGTCGACCGCGATCAGGCCAAGCGCCTGGGTATCGACATGAACATGGTCACCTCGGTGCTCAATAACGCCTACAGCCAGCGGCAGATTTCCACCATCTACGACAGCCTCAACCAATATCAGGTGGTGATGGAGGTCAATCCCAAATACGCCCAGGACCCGATTACCCTCAACCAGGTGCAGGTGATCACCGCCGATGGCGCGCGGGTGCCGCTGTCGACCATTGCCCATTATGAGAACAGCCTGGCGGATGATCGCGTCAGCCATGAAGGGCAGTTCGCTTCGGAAAACATCGCGTTCGACATGGCACCGGGCGTCACGGTGGAGCAGGGCACCGCCGCCATCGAGCGCGCGATTGCCAAGGTCGGCCTGCCGGAAGACGTGATCGCCAAAATGGCCGGCACCGCCGACGCGTTCGCCGCGACGCAAAAGGGCCAGCCGTTCATGATTCTTGGCGCACTGGTGGCGGTGTACCTGGTGCTGGGCATTCTTTATGAAAGCTATATCCACCCGCTGACGATCCTGTCGACCTTGCCATCGGCCGGCGTCGGTGCGTTGCTGTCTATCTACCTGTTGGGCGGGGAGTTCAGCCTGATCTCACTGTTGGGGCTGTTCCTGCTGATCGGGGTGGTGAAGAAAAACGCGATCCTGATGATCGACCTGGCGTTGCAGCTTGAGCGTCATGAAGGCATGACTCCGCTGGAGTCGATTCGCAGCGCCTGCCTGCTGCGCCTGCGCCCGATCCTTATGACCACGCTGGCGGCGATTCTCGGCGCCTTGCCATTGCTGCTCGGCGCCGGTGATGGCGCGGAAATGCGCCAGCCCCTGGGCCTGACCATCATCGGCGGCCTGGTGTTCAGCCAGATCCTGACCCTTTACACCACCCCGGTGGTTTACCTCTATCTTGACCGCGCGCGCCATCGCTTCAATGCCTGGCGCGGCGTGCGTACCGATGCTGCCCTGGACACTGCGCTATGAATGATTCAACCAAATCCCGCGTAGGCGCGGGCCTGCCGTGGCGAGGGAGCTTGCTCCCGCTGGGCTGCGAAGCGGCCTCAAAAAAACCTGGGAGCGCTTCGCCCTCCAGCGGGAGCAGGCTCCCTCACCACAGCAGTGCAATGAAGCTATTGGCCGTGCTGATGTGTGGTGTGCTGCTCAGCGCCTGCGCCATCGGCCCCGATTACCAGCGTCCGCCTGTGGTCGAGCCGGCACAATTCAAGCAAGCCCAGGGCTGGCGCCAGGCCAATCCAAGCGACTCCCTGGCCCGTGGCGCGTGGTGGGAGCTGTACGGCGACCGCCAACTGAACGACCTGGTGGTGCGCCTCAACACGGCCAACCAGACCGTCGCCCAGGCTGAGGCGCGTTTTCGCCAGGCCCAGGCACTGGTGCGCAGTGCTCGCGGGGCGTTTTACCCCAGTGTCGACCTGAGCGTCGGCAAAACCCGCGCCAGCCAGGGCACCGGCAGCAGCAGCGCCAGCCTCAGCAGTTCCAGCAGCGGTATTCGCGACACCCTCAACGCGCAGTTGGGCGTGAGCTGGGAAGCCGATGTGTGGGGCAAATTGCGTCGTGGGCTTGAAGCCAACGAAGCCAGCGCCGAGGCCAGTTCGGCAGACTTGGCCGCGATGCGCCTGAGCCAGCAGTCGGAATTGGTGCAAAGCTATTTGCAATTGCGCGTCATGGACGAGCAGACACGTTTGCTGCAAGCCACGCTGGACACCTACCAGCGCTCGCTGCAAATGACCGAGAACCAATACCGCGCCGGTGTTGCCGGCAAAGACGCCATCGCCCAGGCGCGAACCCAGTTCAAGACCACCCAGGCCAGCCTGATCGATTTGATCTGGCAGCGTGCGCAGTTGGAAAACGCCATCGCGGTATTGATCGGTGAAGCACCGGCCAATTTCAGCCTGGCCGTGAGCAAAGACATCCCGGCGTTGCCGCAAATTCCTGTCGGCCTGCCGTCGCACCTGTTGGAGCGGCGCCCGGATATCGCATCGTCGGAACGCTCGGTGATTGCGGCCAACGCCAATATTGGCGTGGCCAAGGCTGCCTATTACCCCGACCTGACCTTGAGCCTGGCGGGGGGCTATTCCAGCAGCACCTATGAAGACTGGGTCAGCCTGCCGAACCGGTTCTGGTCGGTAGGCCCGAAGTTGGCCATGACCTTGTTCGACGGCGGCCAGCGCTCGGCGGAAGTCGACCGCAGCGTGGCCAGCTATGACGAAACCGTGGCCAAGTACCGTCAGACCGTGCTGGATGGGTTCCGTGAAGTGGAAAACTACATGGTGCAGCTCAAGGTGCTGGCCGACGAAGCGGTGGTCAGCAACGAAGCGCTGGAATCCGCCCGCGAGTCGCTGCGCTTGACCGAGAACCAGTACAAGGCGGGGTTGATCGCTTATCTGGACGTGGTAACCGTACAAGCGACGGCCCTGAGCAACGAGCGCACGGTGTTGAACCTGCTGCAATCGCGCCTCGTGGCGAGCGTGCAGTTGATTGCGGCTTTGGGGGGAGGTTGGGACGGGCAGACCTCTCTGCCTGAGAAGAAGTGAGCGGGGTACATGCGCACCCTGGCGCGTATCGGCGATGACGAGTTCGTGTTGCTGGTGCTAGGGCCCAGCCTGACGACACCCAATTCGCCGCAATGGCACAATTCCCCGGCGCAACACCCAACTCCACACAGTATTTCCCATGCTGCAGCTGAACACCGACGCCTTGATGGCCACCCCGTGCAACGACGAAGAACGCGCTTGGCCGAACGTCAAGCCGGCCTGATCAACCGCTCTTTCCAGGTAGCCCGCTTGGGCTGTAAGTCCTTGCAGGGGTACCTACTCGGTCATCCGCTGCCTGATGATCAATTCATCGCTGATATTCAAAAGGCAGCAGGTGAAGCGATGTCGAGTTCACCGTTTGCAGGTACCTGTCAACTCTGACAGTAGCGAGGGCGTTTTGCGGGGCTTAGATTAGACGCCTGAACAGCAGCGCGAGCGATTGGGTCATGAACGCGAATCTTGCAGCGGAGTTTAAACCGACCGGCTCGATGCTTGAGCCTCGTTACTTCCATTGTGCGGTGACTACCGGACTTGGCGTTCTGGTGGTCGCAGGGGCGAGTGGTGTTGAACTTTACGATCCCTTGTCGGGTGAGTGGGCTGCGCGGGCTCCGCTGCCGGTCGCTCGCAATACCTGTGGCACAGCGCTTCTGTCGCCAGGCTTGGTCTTGGTTGCCGCCGGCAGTAATGCCAACTATGCGCTCAGGGACGCCCAACTGTATGACGTTTCAGCCGATAGCTGGAGAGCGGCGGGGCAGTTGCATACTCCCCGCTTCAGCCACACCACAACCTTGCTTGACTCGGGAGAGGTGCTGGTCGTCGGCGGAAATAACCTTGGGCCCTCAGGTTCGCAGGTCCAGGATAGCGTCGAGTTATATGACCCGCTAAGCAACGTCTGGAAGCGTAAGGGCTGGCTTCCCGTTGACACCATGGACCACACGGCGACGCTATTGACGAACGCAAACGTTTTGGTGGCTGGCGGGTACTCCGGCAGTCGAAAAGCGACGTTGGCCAGCGCTTTCATGTATGACACGTCAACCGGCCGATGGACTGAGGTACGCCCCATGCCCACGCCACTCATGCAGCACACGGCAACCTTGCTGCTGGATGGTCGGGTGTTGATCGCGGGCGGATCGACCTTGCCTTTCGGCCCGGCGCAAAGTCGTTCCTACACCTACGATCCCAGGTCAGACAGTTGGGAGCAGTCTGCGATGGGCGTCCCCCGTAAAAATCACAGTGCGATAAGGCTGGCGGCAGGCCAGGTATTGGTGGCTGGCGCCAGCACCATTTCCAGCCCTGAAAATGCCCGGACCGCGGAGTTGTATGATCCTCTTTCCGGGCAATGGACGCTTACAGCACAAATGCCGCATGGACGTTTCGGGCACAGTGCCTCTTGTCTTCCTACAGGAGAGGTCTTGTTGGCAGGAGGGGCGCGGCCCGTTTCCCATCCTGCTCCAGTCTCTTCGGCAGAAATTTTCACGCTTATGCAGGCTACCGGGCGGGACGACTGACCTGTGGCGGTGTAAAACCCCTATGTTGAAGGTATTCTTGGATCCAACTCTAGACATCAGGTTGAATCAGGAGACCGCAGCCATGGACAAAGTCGTCGTCATCACTGGAGGCAGTCGCGGGATTGGCGCCGAGACGGCATTGCTCGCCGCTCGCCACGGCTATCGCATCTGCATCAACTATCAATCCGACGAGCAGGCCGCCCACCGTGTACTGGAACAGGTCCGCGCCCTTGGGACACAGGCCATTGCGGTGCGCGCGGATGTCAGCATCGAAGATGAAGTGATCGCCCTGTTCACGCGTGTCGACGCCGAGCTGGGCCGTGTCACGGCGCTGGTGAATAACGCGGGCACCGTCGGCCAGAAGACCCGGGTCGATGAGATGTCCGAGTTCCGGGTTCTGAAAATCCTCAAGACCAACGTGCTGGGCCCGATCCTGTGCGCCAAGCATGCGCTGCTGCGCATGTCGCCCAGGCATGGCGGGCAGGGCGGCAGCATCGTCAATGTCTCGTCGGGGGCGGCGCGCCTGGGCTCGCCGGGTGAATACGTCGACTACGCGGCCTCCAAGGGCGCGCTCGACACCTTCACCATTGGCCTGTCGAAAGAAGTGGCGGGCGAGGGCATTCGCGTCAACGCGGTTCGCCCCGGCTATATCTTCACCGACTTCCATGCCCTCAGCGGCGACCCGGATCGGGTCAGCAAGCTTGAGTCCGGCATTCCCATGGGCCGCGGCGGGCGCCCGGATGAAGTGGCAGAGGCGATTATCTGGCTGCTGTCGGACAAGGCTTCATACGCCACCGGTACCTTCGTGGACCTGAGCGGAGGTCGCTGAAACCCCATGGCTTAATGTCCGAGGTTTCGCAGTACCTCGTAGCCGTCCTGCGCGAAAGCGACGAGCAGGCGAGCCTCGGAGTTTTTGCGGGTGGAATAGCCCGCGTTGTAAAAGCCGGTGATTTTGCCGTCGTGCCGTTCGCTGTTACCCACGCGACGATCATTCACGTTGTCGAGGACATTGACCACCCGCGCCAGATTATAGGCGGCGCGCGCCCTTGCGTTGGCGTCGGGGTTGGTGGATGTCCAGTCGCCCAGTTGTCGCTTGAGCAAGTCGGTGACGGGGTAGGTGTCCCTGCGCTTGAGCAGGTGATTCACCGCCGGATTGGCGTTGATGATTTGCTCGGCAGAGCGCCGATCATCGACGGGTGGCTCTTCGGGCACGGTAGGCACGCAAAGCCAGTTGTTTTCTGGGCGGCCTTCGCCAAGCGAGTAGGCAGTTGCTGCGGGGAGCATGTTGATGCGCATGATGGTCTCGAAGTGAAGATACACACGCCTGAGTGTCTACGCGGGGGAGCGGGTTCCAAAGGCTGTGTATCCCTGCGTTAAAAAGACCGCACGATCCGCCCCAGCGTCTCCATGGCCTGCTCTGACGCTTCGGTCCACGGGCTGCCGTAGTTCAAGCGAATGCAATTTCTGAACCGCCGGGTCGCCGAGAAAATCGGCCCTGGCGCAATGCTGATGCCCTGGGCCAGGGCCATTTGGAACAGCTTCAGCGAGTCGGTCTGCTCAGGCAATTCCAGCCACAGGAAATACCCGCCGGCCGGCTGGCTGACCCGTGTCTGGGCCGGGAAGTAACGGGCAATGGCCGCAAGCATCGCGCTTTGCTGTTCTTCCAGGGCGTAGCGCAATTTGCGCAGGTGCCGGTCGTAGCCGCCGTGTTGCAGGTAATCGGCAATCGCGGCCTGGGCCGGCATCGACGGGCAGAGCGATGTCATCAGCTTCAAGCGTTCGACCTTCTGCGCGAAGCGACCGGCCGCCACCCAGCCGACGCGGTAACCCGGCGCCAGGCTCTTGGCAAAGGAGCCGCAGTGCATCACCAGCCCTTGGGTGTCGAAGGCCTTGGCCGGTTTCGGCGCATGCTGCCCGTAATACAGCTCGGCATACACATCATCTTCGATCAGCGGCACCTGATGGCTGCGCAGCAACTCCACCAGCGCCTGCTTTTTTTCCTCCGGCACCGTGGCGCCCATCGGGTTCTGGAAGCTGGTCATGCTCCAGCAGGCTTTGATCGGGTAACGCTCCAGGCTTTGCGCCAAGGCGTTGAGGTCGATGCCGTCGCGCGGGTGCACGGGGATTTCCACCGCCTTGAGCTTCAGCCGCTCCAGCACTTGCAGGCAGGCATAAAACGCCGGGGCTTCAATCGCCACCAGGTCGCCGGGCTCGGTGACGGCTTGCAGGCACAGGTTCAGTGCTTCGAGGGCGCCGTTGGTGATCAGCAGTTCCTCCATGGGCAGCATCAGCCCGCCGACCATGTAACGCAGGGCAATCTGCCGGCGCAGTTGCGGGTTGCCGGGGGACATGTCGGTAACCACCAGGCGCGGGTCCATCTCGCGGCTGGCGCTGGCCAAAGAGCGCGCCAGGCGCGGCAGCGGGAACAGCATCGGGCTGGGGAAGGCCGAGCCGAAGGGCACGGTGTTCGGGTCTTTGATCGAATCAAGTACCGAAAACACCAGCTCACTCACATCGACTTCGGTGGACTCATGCACCTGCTCGCTCACCACCGGCTCGGAAAACGGACTGGGCGCATGGGTATTGACGAAGTAGCCAGAGCGCGGCCGCGCGCGGATCAGGCCGCGACGCTCCAGCAGGTAGTAGGCCTGGAACACGGTGGACGGGCTGACGCCGTAGGTCTGGCTGGCGTAGCGCACCGAAGGCACGCGCTGGCCGGGGCCGAGGACGCCGGAGCGGATCAGTTCTGCAATGTCATCGGCGAATTTTTCGTAGCGTTTCATGGGGGCCTGATCAGTATTTCTTAATGGGTACGCAAAGCGACAGTGTGGGAGCAGGCAAGCCAGCGCCAGCATTCAGCGATTCAACGGCGCAACAAAACGGCTGTCGGCAGCACTGTAAACCCACGGCTCATCCACGTCCGTGACCTTGAAGCGCAACGTCTGGGAGCTGCTCGCCGGTGTGCCCGCCAGCAGCGCCACCGACACCGGCACATCGCTGATTTCCCCCGGTGCCAGGCTGATCTGGGTCTTGCCCTGCAACTGGAAACCCTCGGCGTCCACCAGTTCCAGGCGATAGTCCTGGGGCTGCTGAGTCTTGTTGATGACCTTGAGGCTGTAAATGTTTTCGATCAAGCCCTGGCTGTTCTCGCGGAACATGCCTCGGTCCTTGGTCACGTCCAGCGACACCATCGGCCGCTCGATCAAGGCCACCACCAGCGCGGCGATCATGACCAGCAGCACGGCACTGTAGCCGATCAGGCGCGGCCGCAGCAGTTGGGTCTTGCCGCCTTGCAATTGTTGTTCGCTGGTGTAACTCAACAGGCCGCGGGCATAACCCATTTTGTCCATGATCGAATCGCAGGCGTCGATGCACGCCGCGCAACCGATGCATTCCATTTGCAGGCCGTCGCGGATATCAATACCGGTAGGGCAGACCTGCACGCACAGCTGGCAGTCGATGCAGTCGCCAAGGCCGACATCCGCCGGTTTCACCTCGCGTTTACGCGCCCCACGGTGCTCGCCACGGGCGACGTTATAGGCAATGGTCAGGGTGTCTTTATCGAACATCACGCTTTGAAAACGCGCATACGGGCACATGTGCATGCACACCGCTTCGCGCAGCCAACCGGCATTGAGGTAGGTGGCGGCGGTGAAGAACAGCACCCAGAACAGGCTGACGCCGCCCAGTTGCCAGGTCAGCAGCTCAGCGGCCAACGGGCGGATGGGGGTGAAGTAGCCGACAAAGGTCAGCCCGGTCAGCACGCTGATGCCCAGCCACAGCGTGTGCTTGGCCGAACGCCTTGCCAGTTTGTTCAGGCTCCAGGGTGCGGCTTGCAGCTTGATGCGTTGGTTGCGCTCGCCTTCGCTGATTTTTTCGCAACACATGAACAGCCAGGTGAACACGCTTTGCGGGCAGGTATAGCCGCACCACACGCGGCCTGCGAACACCATGATCGCAAACAGGCCAAAGGCGCAGATGATCAACAGCGCCGACAACAGAATGAAGTCCTGGGGCCAGAAGGTTGCACCAAAAATATGGAATTTGCTCTCGGCCAGGTCCCAGAGCACGGCTTGGCGACCGTCCCGGTTCAGCCATACGGTGCCGAAAAACACCAGGCACAAAAAGCCGGCGCCGCTCATGCGCAAAGTGCGGAACAGGCCGGTGAAGCTGCGGGTATGGATCAGGTTATCGCGGGATGCGGCCTTCACCTTCTTCGGGTGAATGGGCTCAAAGGTTTCCACGGTGGGGATTCGTTCGCTCATGGTCGTTCGCTCATCACCCTCCATCAGGCGAATGAACTATGCGCGGCGCGCTGTTTGCATAACAGACTCAGCCACGTGGATAAAAAGCGGATCAGATGGGCTGCCGGCGCCTACCTGCGACATAACGCTGCACCCCGTGGCGTCAGGGGCGCAGCGTTATTGCGAAGGTGTTGATACGGATCAATCAGATGACCGAACCCGGTTTGTCGGCCTTGACATGTTGGCGTCCGTCGCTTGCACCGGCGACGGTCAGCGCGTCGGCCTCGGCTTCAGTGATGTAGATGCGTTCTGCCGGCAGTTCGACGTATGACATGGATTTATCGTCGTCGGTCAGCACCGTGACGCGGGTCGCGGGCACGCTGTGTTCCTGGCCCTGGTCATCAAGGATGAAATAGCACAGTTGGTTGTCAATACGGATAGGCATACCTGTGTCCTCTGCATGGGCTGTTAAGGGTTAGGAGCCTGCGAGTTATGAGGGTTCCACGCAACTGACTGACGGTCGCCGCTGTCCATCGTTTATCAATAATCACAAAAAGGCGGTATCAAAAAATGGACGCTTGGTTGCATGAAGCGTGGCAAACCCTGCAGGCTGAATTTGCCGATATCGGCGACGCCAGGCAGCTCACCCAGATCACCGTGCGCCTGCTGATGGCCGCGCTCCTCGGTGGCATTCTAGGTTTTGAACGCGAGAGCAAGGGCAAGGCCGCCGGGGTGCGCACGCACATGCTGGTGGCGTTGGGCGCAGCGCTGTTTGTAATGGTGCCGCAGATGTCCGGCAACCAGGCCGATGCCATGAGCCGGGTGGTGCAGGGTGTGATCGCCGGGATCGGCTTCCTCGGCGCCGGCACTATTATCAAGGGCAAGGATGATGACGCCGGCCAGGTCAAAGGCCTTACCACCGCTGCCGGCTTGTGGATGACCGCTGCGATTGGGGTCTCGGCCGGTTTGGGTCGGGAATCGACAGCGGTACTGAGTACGTTGCTGGCTTTGGCGGTGTTCAGCGTGATGCCGAAAATCGTCAAGCGTTTCGAGAAGGACTGACGATGACGGGCGGCATCGTGGTGGGTGGCTCCTGCACCGGTGGCGGCTCATTCTCCGGCGGTTCCTGCTCTGGAATCGGCGCAGGCTCGGTGGGTGGCAGGGTCGGCGTGTCGATATTCGGGTCCGGGGTTTTCGCCGGGATCGGTATGCTCATGGGTGTGGCCTCCTTTGTGCTTGGCTCTACCGGTGGACAGTCAGGGGTGGGAATTGATTCCCCGCCCGGTGGCGGTATATCCACCTGAACTTTTGCACGCAGCCCAAGCTCGGACTTAATAGGGCGTTGCTCATGCAGCGCCGCCATCTTATGCATTCAGATTAAGCACAGAGCGTCCACGGGGCGTAAGGGGAATAGGCTCGATGACTGCTGAAACACGGGTTCAAGAAGACTCTTTATTGCCGTTATCCCAAGCGCTGCTGTTACCCAGAATCGCGATTGAAAGCACCATGCCGGTGATCGACGGCGGCGAGTTTGCCGTCAAAGCGGTGGTTGGCCAGCAGGTCAACGTCACCAGTAAAGTGTTCGCCGATGGCCATGACAAGCTGGCGGTGTTGGTACGCTGGCGCCCGCTCGGGCAGGAAAACTGGCACAGCGTGGTCATGAATGATGTCGGCAACAACGGCTGGGAAGGTGCATTTACCGTCACCACCCAGGGGCCTCATGAGTTTTGCATCGAGGCCTGGATCGATACCTTCGCCAGCTTCTGTTATGAGTTGCGTAAAAAGCATGAAGCCGGCGTGCCGGTCAGCCTGGAGCTGCAGGAAGGCCGCAGCCTGGTGCTGCAGGCCGCCGAGCGCAGTGACAACGAGCTGCGCGACCGCTTGATGCTGCTGCACCACGAACTGTCCGGCCTGCTGGAAACCGAGCAGGTCGCGCAGTTTCTGCACGAAGACAGTGCGCACCTGATGACCCAGGCCGACCACCGCGCCTATTTGAGCATCAGCAGCGTCTACCCGATTGATGTGGAGCGCGAGCGCGCGCAGTTCGCCAGCTGGTACGAGCTGTTTCCCCGCTCGATCACCGACGATCCGGCCCGCCATGGCACGTTCAACGATGTGCATTCGCGCTTGTCGATGATCCACGACATGGGCTTTGACGTGCTTTACTTCCCGCCGATCCATCCCATCGGCCGCAGCCACCGCAAGGGCAAGAACAACTCCCTGACCGCAGGCCCGGACGATCCCGGCAGCCCATACGCGATCGGCAGCGAGGAGGGCGGGCACGAAGCGATTCACCCGCAACTGGGCAGCCGTGAGGATTTCCGTCGCCTGGTCAAAGCCGCCGCCGACCACGGCCTGGAAATCGCGCTCGACTTCGCCATCCAGTGTTCCCAGGACCATCCGTGGCTCAAACAGCATCCGGGCTGGTTCAACTGGCGCCCGGACGGCACGATTAAATACGCGGAAAACCCGCCGAAAAAGTACCAGGACATCGTCAACGTCGACTTTTATGCGGCGGATGCGATCCCCGGCCTGTGGACCGAATTGCGCGACGTCGTGGTGGGTTGGGTGGAAGAGGGCGTCAAGACCTTCCGCGTGGACAACCCGCACACCAAGCCGCTGCCGTTCTGGCAGTGGTTGATCAGCGACGTGCGCAGCAAATACCCCGAGGTGATCTTCCTGGCCGAAGCCTTTACCACCCCGGCAATGATGGCGCGCCTGGGTAAAGTCGGCTATTCCCAGAGCTACACCTATTTCACCTGGCGCAATACCAAGGCCGAACTGAGCGAGTACTTCACCCAGTTGAACCAGTCGCCGTGGCGCGAGTGCTACCGGCCGAATTTCTTCGTCAATACGCCGGACATCAACCCTGGCTTCCTGCATGAGTCCGGCCGGCCGGGTTTCCTGATCCGCGCCGCGCTGGCCACCATGGGCTCGGGCCTGTGGGGCATGTACTCCGGGTTCGAACTGTGCGAAGCCGCGCCGGTGCCGGGCAAAGAGGAATACCTGGACTCGGAGAAATACGAGATCCGTCCGCGCGACTTCACCGCGCCCGGCAACATCATCGCCGAGATCGCCCAGCTCAACCGCATCCGCCGCCAGAACCCGGCGCTGCAGACGCACTTGGGGCTCAAAATCTACAACGCCTGGAACGACAACATCCTGTACTTCGGCAAGCGCAGCGAGGATGGCAGCAATTTCGTGCTGGTAGCGGTCAACCTCGACCCGCACAACGCCCAGGAAGCGCACTTCGAACTGCCGCTTTGGGAAATGGGATTGCCGGACGACGCCCAGACTCAGGGTGAAGACTTGATGAACGGCCATCGCTGGACCTGGTACGGCAAGACCCAATTCACCCGGCTGGACCCGCAGATGCCGTTTGGTATCTGGCGCATTACCGTTTCCTGAGAGTCGTGGAGATCAAAAGCGTGGGAGCGGGCTTGCTCGCGAAGGCGGTGGCTCAGTCAATATATTCGCTGCTGACACACCGCTTTCGCGAGCAAGCCCGCTCCCACGCTTTTGATCTCCACGACTCTCAGGACACGGTACTGCGCCAGATACCAAACGGCATCTGCGGGTCCAGCC